>JAJTBE010000200.1 GCA_021287065.1 Bacillota bacterium | reverse complement strand
TCTTATTTACACCGGCACCAAACCATACAAAGTAATGCTGATAAAATGCGAAAAAGAAAAAATCGACTGGGAAAGCAAAGCAAACGGCGGACATGTCTATACAAGACCGGTATATACCAATGCGGTTTTCAGCATGTATCTGGTAGATGAACAGTTTGTTAATGGAAAAAGAAGCATCTTATCGAATAAGAATTATGACAGCAATGAAGTTCAGCTCAAACCAATAGGCACAAAAAAAATTCCTTATTCAAAAACCATCTATCAAAGTGAATATACAATCCGGGAATATCCATATTTGTTTGACAAAGAAAAAAACTCATGGTTAATGCTTCTTTCAGGTTGCAATTCGGAGTGGAATATTGTAAATCTCAGTTATAATCCTCTGACAGAAAAAGCTTCATTAAACTTAATGCCAAAAGAGCTGTTTTTTGAATCGGATGACAACAGAGATTTATATGCAACTGGTTTTTATCCGCCGGCATATTTAACCTTCAACGATGGAAATTTCATTAATATTGACAATTACAACCGGCTGATAATATTGATGAATGGGAAAGATTGCAGATATCTGGCTAATTTTCGTTTTGTCGGAAGAGATAAAATCGTAAAACTATTTTTTGACGATGAGGGGATTGAATACGGACTCCGTGATAAACCACCCCTTAATTCTATAAAAACCGGTTACAAATACGACACTTCATATAATAATTTCGTTCCTCTCGAAATTTCCCCGGCACAGGACAAAGCGGCATGGATTGATAATGGCAAAGAAACTAAACTACTTCGAATATGGGCATTTGAATCTGAAAAAACCACAGACATACCTTTGATTCAATACCCGACAAATACCTTAGACACCATCAAATGGAACCCGAATCCTCACTCCGGCATAATCGCAATTCTCACAATATCGAAAATTCTCATTATAAATACAAAGAATAAAGAGATCATAAACAGATTCGACAACAATGCATCGTCATTAATGCACTGGTCCCCCGACGGCTCAAAACTCGGCTTCATGTCGGAAAACCAACTCGGTATCTACGACATGAAAACAAAAACAGTAAAAACCCTGAACATAGGCCCCAAAGGCTACAATTTCACCTGGGTTAGGTAGAAAGATTGTGTAAAAGCTGCTTTTTCATAACATAAAATCTGTTTTCATATCAAATTTGGTAATCTTTCATTAATCCCGAAGCCTCTGGAACCAACACCGGGTTTTAACCCGGCGGCAGCCAGAACCGCATAACCACGGGCTTTAAACCATTTCAATGGTTTCCCGGTTTTCCACATTGGCGTTTTCCGGTAAACTGTTAAAACAGTTTGGGCCTTGTGGTTGTAAGCTTGCAGTCCACCAGACTGAAGTCTGGTGTTGGTTCAAAAACTATGCCACAAAGATTCCTGCCTTGCTCCTCAAATTGGAAAAAACTTGATGGTATTTACCACAGACTCAATGCCAGCTATTCAAAACCGGAGTTTTGTCTCAGCCTGTGAAGCTTTGCCCTACGAGGGGGGTCGGGGAGGTTATAGGGCGTTACGGGGGGGGGTCTTCTGTGTTTACAGTCTTTTTTTTACACTGCCTTCTTCATATCTTTCAGCATTTCTCCGGCGTCTTTGTAGCGTTTTCTTTCGTCGCGGTTCAGGGAGCGGTCTATTGCTGCGGCTATGTTGTCGGGCAGGTTTGGTTCGTATTTTTTTATGGGGGCGGGTTGGGATTCGAGGATTAGTTTGATGTAATCCTGTCCGGGGTTGATTTGCCAGACGGTTTTTCCTGTTATGATGTGGTAGAAGGTTGCTCCTATTTCGAAAACATCGGTGGAGGGTTTGAGGAAGCGGTAGTTCAGGATGTGTTCCGGGGCTATGTATGGCGGGGAACCGCAAAATGAACCGGTGTCGGTTATTTTATTGCGGGTCATGCCTGCTCTTATGAAATTTTTGGCAAGTCCGAAATCGGATACTTTGTAGATTCTTTTCCCCCCGGTTTCTGAGATGAGGATATTCGGGGGTTTCAGGTCTCTGTGGATATAGTTGTTTTTGTGTAAAAATGCGAGGCCTTCGAGGGTTTGTATCATCAGATCCTTTATTATGACAAGGGGAACTCTGATTTTTCCGGAGTCCATAAGGTCGTAAACCGAGCCGCCGTTCATGAGTTCGAGGGCGAAGAAATGGATTCCGCCGGTGTAGCCATAGTCTTCGATGCTGACGATATTGGGGTGTCGGAGGGCTTTCGTGATCTCAATTTCCCTTTCAAACATGGCAAGCCCCTTTTCGTTGGGCTTTTTTGTCTGAAGCATGGTTTTGAGGGCGCATTCTTTTCCGGTGCTTTTATTGACGGCAAGATAAACAGCGCCAAAACCGCCTGCTCCCAGTTTTTTTCTGATGGAATAACCTGCAATTTCGGGAAGCTCTTCTTTTTGTCCGGGCATTCCCTGTTTAAGAAGCTGCATGATGATTTCCTCGATCACAAGATCGGGATTCCGTTCAGCTTTCTTAACATCCTGAGGAGGCTTGAAATCAAGGGGCGGCGGGTTGTGGGGTCGAACTGCTATGGGTTCGATCCGGGGGGGCTTTACCACAGCGATTTCCTGAATTGCGCCGGGGGGCAGAATGGGAATATTCTGCACAGCAGGCCTGAGAGGTTCTGGCGCAGGAGGCGGAACAGCGGGTTTAGGCTCCGCCGCTTTTCTCCGGCATGATTCGCAGAGGTATTTTCCATCAACAAAAAGGGAAGGAGCTTTCTTCTCTTCGGGAATTTCGAGATCGCATTCCATGCAGATGGCAGGATTGAGAACTTTCACCTGCATTTCCGTTCTGCCCACTTTAAGATGATCTCCGTCCTTCAGATCCACTGAGGCAGCTTTCTGCTTAGCCTCTTCCGGGGTTTCGCCTTCAGCTCTGCCTCCGTATCTGGCTCCGTTTACAAAAGTGCCGTTTGTGCTGCCCAGATCCCGCATTATCAGTTCAGGCGGGCTTATTTCTATGATGAAGTGGTGTCTTGACAGATATGGGTCTCCGGGCAGGTGAAAATTGCAGTCTTCCTGCCTTCCCACCGTAAAGAAATCCGCTTCATCAAATGATTTTTCCTCACCCTGACGGGGTCCTGCGGTAACTTTCAGCACAACTTTCATATTCAGACCTCTGTTTCTTCGGGAATCATCTCTATTTTCTGCCGTTTAAGCCTGATTTTCTGTTTGCGTTTGCGTTTTTTATCATCTCTGGCGCCGTATTGAACAACAACCACAGTGATATTATCCCTTCCCCCTGCTTCGTTGGCTGAATCGACCAGCTTTTTGCAGGTAGCTTTCAGATCGGCTTCATCAAGGATAATCTGCCCGATTTCCCTGTCTGTAAGCATATCGGTGAGTCCGTCGGAGCAGAGAAGAATTCTGTCGCCGGGTTGAAGACTTATTTTCTTAATATCCGGTGGAAAATCAGCTTCCATGCCTACAAAACGCATAATGACATGCTTCATGGGGTGGGATCTTATCTGCTGGGGCGTAAGTTTACCCAGTTTTCTCAGCATCGACACAACGGAATGATCATCGGTGAGCTGTTCCATAACGCCCTGACGCACGAGGTAAATTCTGCTGTCGCCGAGGTGGGCGATGTATGCGGCGTTATTTTTAACAAGGCATGAAACGATAGTTGCTCCCATGCCCCTGTATTCGGGGACTTCGCTGGCGTGCTGAAAGATCAGGCGGTTGAGATGTCTGATGGCAATGGAAAGAGCGGAAAGAGTTCCATCATCATCCTGAGGTGAGTTCCGGAGTCTTTCATTCAGTTCTATGGGAAGAACCTTGACAACGACTTCCGACGCCTTTTCCCCTGCCTGATGGCCTCCGATTCCGTCGGATACAATATAAAGCCCAAGTTCAGGATCTATAAGAAGATTGTCCTCGTTGTTTTCACGATTTCTCCCTTTATCGGTAAGACCGCTTGCCGTAACAACCAGCGGGCTTTTCTTCACCTTTTTTTTGTTTTCGGGGCTCTGCATCAGCATCTCCTTTGACTGCTACTTAATAAATTTGCCAATTATCTTCGAGAGCCATGATTTCTTTTCCTCCGGTTTTTCCATCTGAGAATCCATTTCCTCAGGCTTTTCAGAATGAACTGCCGCGGGAAGCTTCACCTGCCTGGCGCTGTTATCACGCTCAGGCTTTACGGAAACAGGTTTCATCCGGGCGATAATTTCTCCGGCTGCTTTGCTTATATCCATCGGAGCGGTTTTAGTCTGCAGCTGCATTTGTTCTGCAGGCTTCTCCCCTCCACCGGAGGAATGGGGTTTTATTTTTCCGCTTCTGAACTGTTCAATTATGGTCAGAAGGCTGCTTTTCACAGGTTTTCCTTTTCCCGGTTCCTCTGTAAAAATCCGCCCGATACAGGCTGTAACATCGGGGAAATTCACCCAGCCAAAGCCCCCGTTGCCCAGAATTTCCTTCAATCCGTTCAGTTCCGCAAGAGAGAGATAAAATCCGGTTTCGCCGTCAGGCACAGGTTTTCTTACGGAAGAAAGCCAGGTTCTGATGTATGATTCCACTCCGTCGTCTATGCTTCGATCCTGTGGATATTCCAGTTCCCAGTCAAGATTCCATACTTTTATTTTCATATCCCCACCTGAACATACAGCTACCCTGCCGTCGGGAGTAACAGCCACAGGCCCGCAGGGGTTGTGTTCAAGTATTCTGTAAGTTCTTCCCGCAGCCATATCCCACAGGCTGAAATTGTCCATACCGCCGAGAACCCACCGGTTATCATCACCAACAGCAATTTCAGAGGCTATTTTCGAGAATCCTCCGATTTTGTGAATAACTCTCTGAGTCATTACATCATAAACATATAGAGTCGAGGAAAGAACTCCCGCAAAAACCGTTGCACCGTCTGAACCAAAATGCCCGGCTTTTACATAGTCCTGCTGAAAATCAGGCATTGTAAAAGTCAGAATTTCATCGGTTCTCTTAACATAAATGGAATTCGTGCCTAACAAAACCCATTTGCCATCCGTGCTCAAATCCGCAGTTTCCACAATACCCGGATTTATGTTCAATTCCCTGATAAGCCTGCCGTCGGAGGTATCCCACAGATTGACTATGGCGCCTTCCCCGGCGGTTACAGCTATACTTCCGTCTCCTGAAAAATCTGCATCCTTTATGCTTTTGCCCGATTTACCGAGAATCCCCCTGATGGCAAGGTTTGACGAATCCCATATCCTGACGGAGCCTCTCTGGCTTGAACCGATAATACTCCTGCCGTCGGCACTGAATGAAGCTTTTGTAACAGTATCACCATAAAACTGTTCCGCAATAAGCCTGCCTCCGGAGGCATCCCACAGGGCAACTCTGCTGTCAAGCCCGGCGGAAAATATTCTGTTGCCTGTTTTATCAATGCAAAGACAGAAGATATTCTTTTTGTGTCCGTCAAGGGTTTTGGAAATCCATGCCCCCCGAAGTCCGGTTTTTCTGGTGTGGGGATAAAGTTTTTCCCAAAGATCAATGCCTGTCTGTGATTTTTCATAACCGGGTATGTTTCTTGCTTCAGTCAGCAATTCGAGAGCCTTTCCCATATCTCTGAACGCCAGTGCTTTTTCAGCCTTTTTCACGAGGGAATTAAACCGGTTCTGGGTCTGTCCCGATTCTGCGGAAGATACGATTTTTGAAAGCACAGGCTGTCCGGAGGGAATAAAATTGGCAAACCCGGGTTGAATTATTCTCACAACAGTTTCCCCGATAACGCCATTGGTAAATACAGGCATTTTCATAGTGATGATTCTTGTTCCGTCCGGGGAAGGAATCAGTTTTCCTGTGGGAATAATGCCCGATGGGTATGTTTTCACACATCTGCCGGAAGCTGTATCCCATATCCGCAGGTATTTGCCGCCGGTATAAGCCCATTTTCCATCGGAGCTTAATGCGGAAAACGCACCGTTCCCCTCCCGGTCCTTAAACTTTTTTATACACTCACCTGAAGAAATATCCCAAATGCAGTATGTTCCCTCAGAATGGCCTGTTATCGCTGTTTTTCCGTCTGCAGAAACTGCAGACGAGGCGATCCCCTGAATTCCCTGAATCACCGGCGGGTTTTCCCTTTTAACAACCCTGCCGGTTGAAATATCTATAAGATTCGGTCCCGCAGGGCTGCTCATCATAGGTCCGAATGCAATAAGGCGGCTTTCGTCTTTTGTCCAGAAAATGGGAGCAGAAGGACCGAAATACCAGGTGAATTCACAAAGTATAATTCCTGCGGACAAATCCCACACAGCGCAATGGTTGTTTCTTTCACAGGCGGCGATATACTGACCGGTGTTGCTAATGGAAACAGATTTCACCTCGTATGGAAGTTTACCCAGTTCCTTTGTTTTCTGCCCTGTCTGAAAATCGAAAATATGAATATTCCCGTCGGACAATCCCACTGCCATTTTTCTGCCATCCGGTGAAAAGCAGAGTGAATTGCCGTGCATAGTGAGGGGGATGCTTCTGATCATCTGTCCGTTAAGTAGGTTCAGAACTCTTACCTGTTTGTCGGAATTGAGCACAGCAAGAAATCTCCCGTCGGGGCTAAGACACATATCCATAAAATACGCACCTCTGCACACAGGAATTTCCGATGCGGTTTTTCCTGTTGAAGGCATTCTTACCTGTGCTGCTGCATAACCTTCCGCAGCTTCTTTCATACCTCCCCCAAGATTCCAGGCTTTTTCAAAAGCTTTTAAGGATTCGTTGAGGTCATCTCTTTCAAGGAGTACAAGCCCTGCAAAGTAGTGAGCGTCTGCAGAACCGGGAGAATGATTGAGAATCCTGTTCAGTTCGTCCAGAATTGCGCCATCATCGGTTTCCCCGGACCTCCAGAGAGTAACACCCCTGTTGTAAACCACCTGCGGATTCGAAGGATCCGCTTTCAGAGCTTCATCCCATGATCTCAGTGCTTCGGGTTTCATTCCCATATCCAGCAGAGACACCGCCCTGTTATTCAGGCTTCCGCTCAGCAAATCCGTCTCCAGAGGTTCAGGCCGGCCATATTCGGAACCTGTAACAGCCTCATAAATTCTTTCCAGTTCCCTGCGCGCTTCATTGCAGGTCTGAAATCTCTCCCCGGTCTCTTTGCTCAGACATTTCAGAATAAAATCGGATAAAGGTTCAGGCACATCAGGGTTAATTTCCGAAGGTGCAGGAGCGTCAACAGTCAGATGTCTGATTCTTAGGATGGAAGGATCCTCATTTCCCTCGTCAAAGGGCCTTTCACCACAGCACAATTCAAAAAGCATAACACCAAAGGCATAAATATCCGTCCATGGTCCCAAAGCTGCGATCTGCCTGTCCCACTGTTCAGGCGGCATATATGCGGGAGTTCCTATGGCGCCTCCGGGAGTCATCATAGTTTTGCCGATGGATCCTGCTCCCGATGGTTTAACTCCGGCATTTCCCATTTCCAAAAGCCCTGATGCAATGCCGAAGTCGGTAATTTTAAGCATACCATCCGAAGTCATAAGGCAGTTGCCCGGTTTAACATCCCGATGGACAAGCCCTTTTTTATGGGCGAAGGAAAGACCGTCGAGGCACTGGAAAGCAATATCCATAATCTGCGCCGTTCCGTTGATTTTACTGTCATCCATCCAATCCTCAAGGCTCCCGCCTTCCATAAATTCGGAAAAAATCCGTGGAAGCCCGTCTATGTCTCTTACATAAAAACAACTGACAATATTGGGATGCAGTCCCAGATTAACCCATCCCTGACACTCCCTTACAAATGCCGTTTTCTGCTCAGGTCGGGATGCAAGCTGCTTATGCAGGGATTTAACAGCCATATCAACATTCCATTGCCTGTGCCTTGCTTTGTAAACAGCTCCGAATCCGCCTGCGCCTATCAGCCCTGAGATTTCATAAAGATTGTCAATAACATCACCGGGTTTCCATTCGGGACCGGAATCCACAGAATCCGGCAGTTGCTCTTTGCCTTCAGATTTTTCACATTCAGGCCTGGAATTTTCTGCAGGAGGCTGAATCCCAAGAGGTTCGGCAAGGGTTGCATCGCTGCCGGAAACATTCTGCCCGTATGCAAGGGTCTGATCTGACGAGCTGTTGTAAGCTTCGCTCAGTGTAACCGAAGAATCGCCGGAAATACCTGAAGCCAAAGCGTTCTCCGGTTTTCCGTATAGTTCATCCCTGAGCTGCTGGAGCTTTTCCCTGAGAGAATCTTTCGCAACCCATCCGTAACCGGCTTTACGAAGTGTAACCCTGAGAGCTTCGAAATCCTCTCCGGTCCAGTAAGGCACTCCATCCGCCGTGAAAGCTTTTCTGACATCCTCATTGGTGATTTCCCCTGACGGAGGCAGGTTTCCTGAAGATGGAGCATGTATTTCGAGAAATGATTCGATATATTCCCTGACGGTGTCTTCCCAGGGTTCATCCTGAGGGATATAATAATCCCACTCATTTGACCAGACTCTTATTATTCCGCCGTAATCCGCAGAAAACACCGCTGTTTCATCATCAGACCAGCAGAAAGAAGAAATAATCTCAGTTCCCTCTTCATAAGAGTATATTTTTTCAGCTTTATCAATATCCCACAGCAAAACAGCGCTCCCCGATGTATAACCGAGGAAGAAACCTGAATCGGGGGAAATCTGGCATCTGTTGCCTCCAAGAGCTTTCCATTCTTTTATCCTTTCGCCGTCCGACGCCCTGAAAAGCCCGTTGTGTGTGGCGATAGAGCCATATCTGCCGGGAATATGGTATCCGGTCCAGAAGGATTGGATCTCATTTTTAATTTCACCTGAAGCAATTTCAACAAATTTCACGGTTTTATCCGAAAGATGGAGGACCATATTTTTTCCTCCGCCGTCAAAAGCAACACTGAAAACAGGCACATCAAAATGAAAAACCTTGAGACATCTGCCGGAGCTGGTTTCCCAAAGGCGCACAGTTTTATCCTTACTTCCGGAAAGCAGAAATCTTCCATCAGGACTGAAGGCGGTATGAATAATAGAATCCGTATGCCCTGCATATTCAGCAGTTTTTCTTCCTGAGGCAATATCCCAGAGTCTCATCTTCCGGTCATTCATAACAGAAAGAATTTTGCGTCCGTCAGGGTGAACCAGAGCTGAGATAACCGTAGTTCCTTCACAGGGATAATCAGCGGTGAAAGTTTCACTTTCAGTATTAAAAAGCCGGAGTCCCTGATAATTGCCTGCGGTAATAAAAACGGATCTGCCGTCGCCTGCAGGGGCAAGAATCTGTAAATTGGTAAATTTTGATGTAACAGCTTTTAAAAATCTGACTTTTCGCAGAGATTTTCTTCTGCCGTGAGGAGCTAGTTTTTTAAACAGATCCAGAAGCCTGTTGTCATTTTCCGAAGGCGGCATACCTGCAGCTTCTTCCGCAAGATGAAAAGCCCGCACCGTATCTCCATCCGACAATGCTTTTTCCGCTTCCCCAAGCTTTTCACCAAACATTCTGCTCTGTCTTTTTTTCTCATCAAGGGCGGCAGTGTCGGAAAGCTGAAGGGCAGGCATATTTCCCCCTTCGGGTAGATCAATATGAACCGCGCTGAGCAAGCCCTTTCCGGTATCAGTAAGGAGAAAGCCTCCCGATTCCGTTGTTCTGAGAGAGAATTTATTCCCCACTACACCTGAAATCGTTCTGATACATCTCCCCTGCCCAATATCAATAATCCTGATGTAATTCTGAAAATCCCTGATTATTATGAATCTGCCGTCAGGGGAAAATTTCATATAAACTGCATAATAACTGTCAAACTTTATAATTTTACTGATGGTTGCGGTTTCAAGATTCCAGAGAATCAGATCTTTTTTCAGAGACGACGAAGCGGCATAACGGGAATCAGGGCTTATCGCCACTGCAGTTATTGCGCTTTGGGGATCACCGTGGACTTCTCTCAGGGCAAAAATTCCATCAAGCCCCCGCCTGTAAAATTTGAGAATTCTATCGTTTCCGCCGGCAACCACAAACCGCCTGTCGGAGCTTATTGCAACACCGTTAGGGGCATATTCGAAACCCCTGAAAATGTTCTGCTTTCCTCCGGACCACAGGTCCCATTCAACAACCGCTCCATTTGAACCGGTAACGGCAATTTTGAAATTTTCAGTAAAGAGAATATCAATACAGGTCTGTTCAACCACAACATCCTGAAGGGGCGGATACGAAGCACCTTCCGCCAGTGGCACAACAGCCGTCGTCGGTCTCTGACCGCTGATGCCCCCATAAATGAGAGCCTGATCATCGGGAGTTGTAACCGCAAAGTTGGTTTTATTCATCCGGGCGTTAATCGTTCTGATTTTCTGTCTGTCCCCCACATCCCACACATAAATATTGCCGTTGTAATCCCAGCCGGCATCCAGTTTTCTGTCAGAATTAAGCAGGCTCCGGGGGAAGTCGGTTTCTGTCTTTTCAAGATCAAGAAGCCTTGTTGAATAGGGGGAGCGAAGCTTCGCATAGCTGAGGAGTGAATGTATGTTAAAAGATAAATTTCCGGAAATCAAGCCGGGAAAATCGCTTATCACCTTTTCCAGCTGAACGGAAGCTTCACGGCAGTTATCCCTTTCCATATTCAGAAACGCCAGACAGAGTAGAGCTTCTCCTGATTTTTTGGCTTCTTCTTCAAGCCATTGTGCAACTACCGTATCGGAACAAAGCCCTTTTCTCCACCTGAAAACATCCCTGTTGAAGCGAATCTTCAGGCTGGAAGGCTCCAGTTCCGCCGCTTCAGTCCAGTAAGCCAGTGCTTCTTCGTCAAATCCCAGTTCAGCCATCGAAACCGCTCTGTTATTCAGGTCATCACCATATTTTTCACATGACGGCTCATTATTTTTCAGGAGTTTTTTGTGATAAGCTTTTTCAAAAATCCGCTCCAGCTCACCCAGAGCTTCGCCTGCATCAAAAAATCTGTTTTTATGAACGGAAGACAGGCATTTGGTAATAAATGCAGTTATTGAATTCGGAATCTCCCCCCCCTCAGCTTTGGTTTCATCACCGGATGAGGTTTTTCCGTACAGAATTTCATTCATAACCGCACCGAGGGAATACACATCGCTCCAGGGTCCCCATAAAAAGACATCACCGATCTTTATCTCTCCGGGGGCATAGGGCGAAAGAGAAGGCGTAAAACAGCATTTTCCGTCCACAATCATTTCACCTGTTCCCGCAGAAAATGAAAAATCTTTCAGTCTTACATTTCCGGTTTCGTCTATAAGAATACCGGAAGGTCGGAGGTTTTTATGAATAACACCGTTTTCATGAAAACGGGCAAGCGCGGAAAAAGCCTGAATAAACCGGATAATCACAGTTTCAGGATTCTGCCCGTAAAGGCTTGTAAAATCCACAGATGGAAAATATTCGGACAAAACCCCGCAGAAGTTTCCCCTCAGCACTGCATAAAGGGCATTAACCCCATAATTGGTGTATCCCGAACGAATCATACAGGCGCATTCGTTTTTAAAAATCCGTAAAATATCTTCCCTGCCCGCCCATTTCTGTCTCAGGGTTTTCAGCTCCATTATACGGTTCCATTTGGTATGCCTCACAAGATATGTTATCGTATAATCATCTTCGGATACTTTTTCCGTTATTTCATAAACACCGCCAATGGTTTCGCCGGGCAGATAATCCCGGATTTCAAACTCTTCCTCCCACTGAAAGGATCTCTTTGCATATCCGGGGAGTCTCGGCGGAAGCATAAACTGCCCGCCTTCCTGAAGGGTAACTTCCATTTCCCCGGCACCATAGGCAATAGTAGCCTGCTCCCCTTCAAAACCATAGGCGAGGGTAGCTCCATCCTCAGGAGATGAAGCATCATACCGGAGAGTCCCCTCCTGTTCAGGCGAAGCTTCATAAGCTCCATCATCAGGGGTGGCAGCTTCTCCAGCCCTGTTTTCCCGAAGGGTATCGCAGTCTGCGGCTCCCCCGGAACTTTCACCTGAAGGTGCATCCCGAAGGGTATCCTGCCCACCGCCCTGATTTTCATATTTAAGGGTTTCCTGTATCGAATCGCCGCTCATATCTTTATCCCCGTTTTCGTTTATTGGTTATTATCTCAGCAGTATCTCTTCCATCTCTTTCCGGGTAAGCCGGTTTTTGTCAAACAGCCTGTTTGACAGTTCATCGAGGTATTTTTTGTTTTCCTGAAGCAGTGAAACAGCGGCGCTAAGCTGCTTTTTTATGATTCTTGAGGCTATTTCATTGATTCTTATGGAAACGGGACCATCCATCATCCTGTCGCTGCCGAGAGCTATCAATCCAAAATCGTCGCTCATTCCAAAATCCGAGATCATCTTTCTCGCGATTTTCGAAGCGTGGGCAAGATCTCCGGAAACACCTGACGACAAACCGCCGTCGTTTCCGTAATACACCATTTCCGCCGCTCTTCCGCCCATTGCTTCCCTTATGGTCTGTTCCAGATCTGCCATTGTGTATAAACTCTTATTCTCATCAGATTCCCGCTCCATAAAGCCGCCCATGGATCCTCTGCCTACGATGCTGATCTGGACAGGAGGTTTTCCGCCGAACCATGCCACAAGAGCGTGCCCCGATTCGTGCCTTGCTATCCTCATAAGGGTTTCGGAATCGGGTAGAGCTTTTTCCTCGCCAAAACGAACTTTGTCAAAAGCCGCCTCAAGAACGGCGTCGTCCAGCGAAACCAGATTTATAGCTGCTGCAACTCCCGCTTCGTGCAGAATTCTCTCCAGATCCGCTATGGACATACCTGCGGACTGCCCTGCAATTCTCTCCACAAGGGCAGGTGTTACCATTGAGGCAGTTCTTCCCGCCAGAGCTTTTTCAAGATATTTCTTTCTGCCTTCCCTGTCCGGTTTATCAACTTCGATTTCCCTGTCAAACCTTCTGCGGAGTGCCGGATCCAGATGTTCCGCAAGGTTGGTTGCGGCAATTACAATTACGGGAGGTGATTTGACAGCACCAAATCCGTCCATTTCAGTAAGAAGCGCGTTCAGGGTGGTTTCCTCCGCCTGACCTGAGCCTTTGACTCCGGTTCTTGTTTTGCCGATGGCATCAATTTCATCTATAAAAATAATGGAAGGCGCGTATTTTCTCGCTCTCTGGAACATATCCCTGATATTCTGAGGTCCGCTGCCCACCCACATGGTAACAAAACCCGAAGCGGAATTTTCAAGAAAAGCGCAGTTAGATTCTCCGGCAAGGGCGCGGGCAAGCATGGTTTTGCCGGTTCCGGGAGGACCTGTAAGAAGAATACCTTTGGGGGGCCTCAGACCCAGAGCTTTATATCTCTTCGGATTTTTCAGCCAGTCAACAATAAACTGAAGGGATTCTTTAGCTGAAGTCGCTCCGATTACATCGTCAAACTTTGTTGAGGGCCTGCTTACATCATCAACAATCCCCCCTGCATCCGCAGCTTCAACAACCCTTGTAAGCCTGAAACCCCGGAGTGTAATATCAAGGGATCTTTCATCCTTAACCACTGATGCGGATGTGTCAAAGGCAAGAGCTTTTCTTTCCCTTGCAAGGGATTCAGCTCTTTTTTCCATATAATTCCTCCGGGCGATTTCCATCAGGTTTCTGCTGAAACCCGCAACAAAAGCGCCGGTTTTGCCTGTTTTGAGAAGGGAGGAATTCAGGTTCAGCAGTCCTCTCGCCCCGCCCTCCCGGACGCTTGCAAGAAACAGTTCTTCATCAATATTTCTGAAAGTCTGCTGTTCCAGACCGTTTTCCACGTCCCCGGCAGTTCTGTCATCAAACCTTATGGTGGCTATTTCCGCTTCTGAAATATTGTCAGCCTCCCCGGAAATTCCACAATCCTGAAACGAAAGCAGATAAACAGGCGCTTCAGGGGATTTTTCATGAAGACTCCTCAGAATGTCCCTGCCTTTAGTCAGAGACTTTGCGGAGAAAGGCACAAAATCGTGCTGCAGACTGTCAGCAGGATCTATATTAATTTTCCGGTTTTCCCCTTCGTCACGAATCCACAAATCAAGCAGCACAAGGGATATATCCTTCACAGCCATAATTCCCGCAGCTTCTTCAGCAGTGGAGGCGGTGAACCAGTTAAAATTTACTGCGGTTTTTTCAATTATTTCCGAGAAAGACTTTTCCGCAATCAGCAAAACCTCAGGCTTCTCATCCATCACAAAAAGCGAACGGATCGACTCGTCCATTTCCGCAATTTCGCCCCCGAACTGAATATTTACCCTGTCCACAGAAGCTAAAGCTTCGTCGAGCCTTTCTTTTTCGTAGAGAGAAGAAAACTTAAACATTTCGGTTTTCAGAAACTTTTCCCCTTCAGCCTTTACCTGCCGGGCATCAACCTTGCCCCCTTCCCGGAAAACCAGAGAGATGGGAACCAGAGGATCAAACGAAAAGTTCATCATATACTGTTTTTCAAGAAGTGAACCGGTTCTTTTCATCACTGCGGAACATACCTGCTCCAGTTCCGCAATTCCGAGATGATTGAACATCACCGGATACCCTGTGCCCAGTCTGGAACAGATGGCAGGGGGAAATACGGGATGGCCTGTGGTCGGGTTTTTCTCATTTTCGAGGGCTGAAAGAATCGTTCTTTTGTGATAAAGGGAGTTTGCGGAGCTTATGCCCGAACGGTTGGGATTGTCATAAAGATTTCTGCCGGCGTTGGTTGTAAAAATTATAATAGTATCCTTAAAACTTATGTCTTCCCTCAGAAATTTATCTTCAAGCCTGCCTGCATCAAGAATCTGGTAAAAAAGCTGGATTGTATTGAGGTGCGCTTTTTCAATCTCATCAAAAAGAAGAATACAGGAAGGGTTCTTTTTAACAAAGCCTGTGAGCGAGCCGGGCTGCGCTCCTTTATAAACCGGAGCGAACCCCACCAGATCTGTATGCCTTTCGTGATCAGAATAAGCAGTCATATCAAATCTTTTGAAAGGTCTGCCGAGGCGGGAAGACGCCAGTTCCGATGAATATGTTTTTCCCACTCCGGGAGGTCCTGCAAAAACAAAAACCGCTTTTGGTTTGGTTCTTTCCGTATCCGCCGAGGCTGTTATTTCCGCATTATAAAGCCCCTCTATGAATGTGTGAATGGCATGCTCCTGCCCAAAGACTTTTTCGAGCATTTCATTGCGGAGCTTTTTCAGCAGAATCGTCAGATCTGCCGGTTCATAGCCTGAATTGCCGGCTCCCCCGGAAGCAAGTATTTTCACAGCTTCAACCCTGTGCAGAACCTGAAAACCTCCCAGCAGAGCGGAAGCTTCCTCCGACATAGCCAATGCAGCCATCAGGTGGGAAACACAGATAAAACCCGGATGTTCTTTATCCGGCACCCCTTCTGCGGACGCCAGAAATGCAGCTTCCTGCAGAAGAATCTTCAAGCCGTCGGAAAGGGGAAATGAACCTTCGCACTTTCCGGTGGTTTTGAGAGGCGGCAGCAGACTGCGCAGTTTATCCTGATTCCCATCAAATATAAATTCAGCCAGTTTTACGGCAGCTAAGCTGCTGCCCCCCACAGCCGCCAGCAGACATTCCACATCCAGTATATACCTGCCCGCCGCACTGCAGTGTTCCTTTGCAATATCTATGAGAAGCTGCGCTCTGTCAGTGAACATCCGGAATTCCTCGCTTTCGAAGGCAAAACGGGTAATCTGTTACATAAACTTACCCGCCGCTTTTTTTACTATATCAGGATTAACTTCAACGGCAACACCGTTTCTACCCAGTTGGGAAGCGGCCTGAAGAGTAACGAGGGATCCTCCGAATGGATCCAGCACTGTTTCCCCGAAGTAACTGTATGCCTTTATAATTCTATGTGGCAGTTCCACAGGAAAAGGTGCGATATGTTCCCGGCAATCCCCGCTTTTTTCAGGCTGAATAAGCCATACGTCGGAATTCTTCAGACTAAGCCAGAATTCCTTATCAATAAGTGAATACATTTTCTGTTCATCAGTCAGATGTGTGTATTTTCTGTAAAAATCCGGCGCAGGCTTTTCGAATTCAAGAATAAACTCGTGCATATTATTTATGAGAATCCCCCCCGGATAAGGATATGTTCCGAAGGGAGCTTTAACGCCGTTGGTTTTGTGCCAGATAATATCCCGTTTAAAGATAAATCCGGTTTTTTCCATCAAATCAATGGTTCCGCCCACAAGATTGAGCGCTCTGTATGATTTTCCATGTTTAACCGGAAGGTTCATTATATTTACAAATGCTTTTCTTCCGGGCTGTAGAACCCTGAATACTTCCGCCCATACTTTGGCGATTTCAGAAAGCCATTCTTCCATGGTATGTATATTCCCGAGATCACCATCAATCTCTTCGGAATACATTTTTGCGTTGAAATAAGGAGGTGAAGTTATCACAAGATGAACGGAACAGTCACCTATGCAGGAAAGATCTCTCGAATCCCTGCAGTAAACTGTCTGAGAAGTTCCGTTTATTTCGAAAACCGACGGAGGGAGCATATCGCCGTTATTTTCCGTAAGCAGCCGCGGGGAACAGCAAAATTCAGGGCTGTTTTCGAGATTTTTCAGCTCTTCGAGAGATACCCGGTACTGCCCGCTTTCTGTTTTGACAGACTGGATACTGCCATTTCTCACCATCTGCCTGACTTTTTTCACATCACATCTGAGATAGACCGCAGCCTCGGTAGTGGAAAGATAAGTCCGGTATTTGCAGTCATCGGACAGACTCCCCTCTTTACTCAGTTGTATTTTCTTTTTATAATTCATAGCGCAAAAAGAGCCTGTATTCTGAGAAATAAAAGTTAGAAAGCCTGCCTGAACGCCCGGGCTTTCCCGCAATGTCGCTGAGTTAGTAAAGTTTACTCAAATCTCCAACCTCATACTCTTGTTTTTCAGGGAGGGAGGTTTGGAGGGTAACCTCGCTTTTCAAAAAAGCGTGGTTCCCTCTGAGGGTCCAAAACCCCCGTCGGTCCAAATCCCCCTGGTCGGTCCCTCAATTCAAAAGTTTTGGGAAGGAGGTCCGGAGGAAACTTTTTTCAAAAAGTTTTCTCTGGGAGCTGGGCAAACCGTTGTTTAGGTTGTTTACCGCTTTGGTTTGTTTTGGGGCGAACCTGCGGGTTCGCGTCGGGGTTGCAAACCCCTCCTACGATCGCTGGCGAACACTTGCCGTTATTGGGTTTACCAGCCTCTCAGGTCCAATGCCGCTGAGTGAGTAAAATCCACTCAAATC
>JAJTBE010000174.1 GCA_021287065.1 Bacillota bacterium | reverse complement strand
TTTATAAAAATAGTAAAACGACAATAATTTTTAGGTTAAGGGTGGTTCTCTTTTTTGTTTTCTCTCTTTATCGGTTTCATAAGGTCAAAAATGTCTATCTTATTTACATTGGCTGAGGTGACTATATCTCTCCCCACTTCCTTTTTCCTATAGCCTTAATGCTATAAAGGAGTAAAAAAGTTGGGAAATTTCGAAAAATCATAATTTTACTGAATCTGAGATGAATCATCTAAAGGGGAAATACAAAACAATCAAGCATAACAATTGTAATTTTTCATCTTCACTCTACTTTATATTGGTTGTAATCCTGTAATAATTGTAAGTATTTATTAAAAGTCACAACAAAAACAGAGCAATTTTCACTGCTCTGTTTGTTTGCATGCCTGAAGTTTTTATTCTTGTTAGTTTTTTGGTTAATGTCCAAATTGCCTGTTTCTTCTACTTCGACTTTGCCATTTCGATCATTTTGGGGAGTACGTCGAAGGCGTCGCCTACTATTCCGTAGTCGGCGTATTTGAAGATGGGGGCGTTGGGGTCTTTGTTTATTGCTATTATGGTTCTGGAACCCTGCATTCCCGCGAGGTGCTGGATGGCGCCTGATATGCCGAATGCTATGTAGATTTCCGGTTTTACGGTCTGGCCTGTCTGGCCCACCTGATGTCCGCGGTCGATCCATTCCTTATCGGCTGCGCCTCTTGAGGCTCCTACTGTTCCGCCGAGGGCTTCCGCCAGTTCGTGGAGGAGTTCGAATCCTTTTTCGGGGTCTTTGCCAAGGCCTCTGCCGCCGCTTACGATAACCTTTGCGCCTTTGAGGTCAACGGTTTTCTTCTTGTATTCGATTTTCTCTTCTGTTACGAGGAGGAAGTCGGAATCGTCGAGGTTTACTTCGAATTTTTCGATTAAGCCTGTTTTTTCGTGGTCAGCTTCCGGTGTGTCAAAGACATCCTGTCTGACTGTAGCCATCTGGGGGAAGTGCTCAGGGCTAACGATTGTGGCGAGCACATCTCCGCCGAAGGCGGGTCTGACCTGGAAGAGCACATTCTCATACTCTTTTTTTGTTCTGGGATCCACATAGTCTTCGATGAGAAGGTTGGTGCAGTCGGCTGTTAAGCCTGTTTCGAGGCGGGCTGCGATGCGGGGGGCCAGATCTCTTCCGGTGGTTGAAGCGTTAAAGAGAACGATTTCCGGTTTTTTTGTAGTAATAAACTGGGTTATAGCTTTTGTGTAAGGCAGGGTGTGGTATTCTGCCAGGCCGGGGTTTACAATCATATAAACTTCATCGGCTGAATGTCTGATAAGGCTTTCAGCATTGGTTTTCAAAGCTGATTCGTCATCGCCGAGGATAACGGCTATGAGTTTGACTCCAAGCTGTTCCGCAAGTTCTTTGCCTTTGCCTGTAAGCTGAAGTGAGCCGTTGGTGGGTTCGCCGGCTTTGCGTTCAACTACAACGAGGACGCCGCTGTGTTCTTTTTTTGTGGTTTCTTCATTCTGGTTGCTCATTTATTGGGTTTCTCCTCCGTTTATGCTCTGGCTTTATCGAGTTCAGCCTGTTTAAAGAGGCATTCCACCATCTCGTCCGGTGTTTTGCCTTCGGCGAGTTTGCAGGGTGATTTGCCCGACTGGGGTCTTTCAATCTTTTTCACTTTTGTGGGTGAGCCTGACATTCCGTAGCGTGAATGATTCTCTTCACTGTCTTCGATATCGGCTACTGTCCATGTGGGGATAACCGCCTTGGCTGCTTTGAGTTTTTTCATTACCGAGGGGTAGCGGGGTTTGTTGGCTGTGTTTGTAACAGTAACAGCTACGGGGCATTCTGAAAGGGGCTGTCTGGTGCGGATGATTTCGTATCCGTCTTCGACCAGTCTTTTGAATTTTGCCTTGCCGTCGGCTTCGATTTCCATTTCCTCCACATAGGTAACCTGCGGGATTCCCAGTCTTTCAGCTATCTGGGGTCCTACCTGTGCGGTGTCGCCGTCGATTGCCATAATGCCTGACATAACCAGATCGTAGTTGCCGATTTTTCTGATTGCCTGACTAAGGGTGTATGCTGTGGCGAGGGTGTCTGCAACAGCCATTTTTCTGTCGCTGAGAAGGAAAGCTTCGTCCGCTCCCATGGAGAGGGCTTCCCGGAGTGCGGCGTCGGCTTTGGGCGGTCCCATTGTAACTACGGTTACTTTGCCGCCGTGTTTTTCTTTAAGCTGAAGAGCCATTTCGAGGGCGTTGGCGTCGAAAGGATTCATTATTCCTTCCGATTTGTCCCTGTCAACCGTTCCCTGATCGGTCATTCCGACTTTTTTGTTGGGATCCGGTACCTGTTTGACCAGTACTACGCAGTTCATTTTTTGCTCCTTGGGCATGTTTTTGTTCATATATTAATAAGCCCCTGATAGACAGAGACAAATATTCAGAAAAATTATATGATGAAATGAAAAAAAATGCAAATAAATTCGGAAATTTATTTGCACCTCCCTTACAGGGAGAACGGAGTTTCATCCCTTGCGCGTTATCAAAACGCATCCACTTCAAATTTGCAGTCCATTCGTTCGACGAGTGATCTGAGAGCGTCGTTTCTTTCGATATTCAGTGTTTTTCCCACCCTGCCCACATGGCATCCGTCAGGCAGTGGTATCAGAGTGAAAAACTCAAAATATTCCTTGTCGCCGGGTTGCAACCATTTGGCGGTTTTTGTTTCTGAAAAATACTGATGATCCATTTGTCCCGTCATTCTGCATTTAACATAGACTGCCTTTGCCGGGACTTTTCCATTATTTGTGATTTCCACCAGAATACGGATATGGTCGTTTTCGGATATGAAAATATCGTAGTTTGACACTCTAACCCTTATCTCAGAGTCATTTTTTTCTTTTGCCCAGTCTGTGGTGGGCTGGTATTCTATGGGTCTGTATCCTCTGTAGAAGAGTTGCATTCCTGTTTTGCTTCTCTGTCTGTCTGTGAATTTTCCGTTAGCCAGAAAATAGGCTCTTGTGCCGGATATTTCCTTGATTCTGATAATGCTGAGGAGCTTGGAATCCTTGAAAAGGTAAAACTGGTCGTCTTTTTTGTAGTCGGGTTTTTCCGTGAATTCAACCGAGAAGATATTTCCTGAGTCAAAACCGAGTATTCTGTGGGGAGGGATTGTATGCCCCGGAACGGTTTCCGGTGTAATTGCAAAAAATGCTGTGGTGATGTCTGTGGAAATATCGGATTCACCTCGCTGTGCCTGAATGGAAATAACCGCGCCCGGAGGCTGATCCAGTATGGAAAAGCATTCTTCAGAAGGCATTGAGGCAGCGCTTTTTCCGTTGATGGTGGAAATGTTGTCGCCTACGGATATTTTGCCGTCTGCCGGTGAATTTTTATAAATCCCTGTAACAACAATGTTGTTGCCGATTCTTTCAATTTCGAAGCCTGCTCCGCTCATGCATGTTGTTTTCTCCTGAGTCCATCCTGATGCTGTAAGGATTGAAAAGATAACTGTCAGAAGTATTGTTGTTTTTTTAATGTTGTTTTTAAGTTTTATAAAGCCGCTTTTCATTTTTTTCTCTCTTTCTTGGTTTATTTTCTCTTTTTATTGTTCAATTTTATCAGTCTGCCGATTTCCTCAAATCGTTCGTTAGGATTAATTTTCGCTGTCGGATCCGCCGTCTTTTTTTGTCGGATCCGCCAGAATTTCTGTCGTTTCCGCCAAAAATAAGAAAAAGTCAACGAATTTATTGGTAATGATGGGCTGTCTGAAAATTCATCTGCATCAAAACTAACTGTTTTGGTATTTCTCATGTAAGCAAACTGTTTCATTTTGTTTTACATTGTCCATAAGAACAAGGAAAAATAAGCATTTTTAAAGAATTAACATAACATGATCGATCTATCAAAAATTAAGACATATCCTTTAAAGGAACGGAAGAATAAAGCCGGCATACGGGATTTTGTGAAGCTTTGCGGGAAACCGGAAGATTATGAAAAACTGATGGGCATATTTCCTGACATCCTCGCTGTGAGCAATATAAAATCCTGTGTGGAGGCAATAAGGAAAAGCCGGGAAAACGGGAAGCCCTTTGTGCTGATGATGGGTGCGCATTCCATAAAGTGCGGCCTGTCTCCGCTGATTATCGAAATGATGGAAAAAGGCATAATCACCCATTTTGCCACCAACGGAGCTTCCGCCATACACGATTTTGAAATAGCCTATATGGGGGAGACCAGTGAGGATGTGGCCATTGCCCTTGAAGACGGCACTTTCGGAATGGCTTACGAAACCGCCCATTATCTCAACGATGCCTATATTAAAGGCGCTGCGCAGAACAAAGGCATGGGCGGATCGGTTTCGGACCTTATTGATGAAATGAACCTGCCTTACAGGGACTACAGCATTTTTTACAGAGCGGCAAAAGCCGGTGTGAAGGCGACTATTCACACAGCTATAGGCACTGATATAATTCATCAGCACCCCGGATGCTCCGGAGAAGCTCTGGGGAAGGTTTCGCACATCGATTTTCATCGCTTTGCCGACACTCTTTCCGAACTTGACGGCGGAACTGTTATGAATCTGGGAAGCGCAGTGCTTCTGCCCGAAGTGTTTCTGAAAGCGCTGACTATTGTGAGAAATCTGGGGTATAATACTAAAAATTTCACTGCTGTAAATATAGATATGGTTGACCATTACAGACCAAGGGTTAATGTGTTGAACAGGCCCACCAGCGGGGGAGGGAAGAAGTTGTTTCTTCAGGGTCCCATCGAACTGTTTTTACCTCTTATTGTGCATGGTCTGTTTGCAAAAATGGGGCTTGAATTCGGACAGTGGAAATAAAACAGGGAGTAAAAGAATGCTTGAAAGAAAAAAAATAACAATCATAGGCGCCGGAACCATGGGGAAAATTATCATTTCCGGAATACTGGATTCGGGAAATTCGCAGGTTGAAAGCATAACCGCCACCGCCCGCACCAAACAGACCGTAAACGAGATAAAACGGGGTTTTGGGATAAATGCGGATACCGACAACGCAAAAGCTTGCGTCGATGCGGATATTATTATTCTTGCGGTAAAACCCAAGGAAATCGGCAAAGTGGTGAAAACAATCAGAAACAAAATCAGCGGGGATAAAAAACCACTGATAATTTCCATTGCAGCCGGGGTCAGCACTAAGTATATCGAAGATATTCTCGAAGATGATACTCCTGTAATCCGCGCAATGCCAAATACACCCTGTTGTATAAGAAACGGAATGACAACCCTATGCAGAGGCTCATATACAACTGACGAGCATATTCAGCTTGCCCGGATTATATTTGAAACTCTGGGCAAATGTATAGAGCTTGATGAAATTCATATGGATGCTGTTACCGGTTTGTCAGCCAGCGGACCGGCTTTTATTTACCTTATTATGGAATCCCTCGCCGACGGCGGCGTTATGGTCGGGCTTCCCAGAAAAGTTGCGATGGAACTGGTTATGCAGACTGTGATGGGTGCTGCAAAAATGATGGAAGTAACCGGAAGACATCCCGCCTCACTTAAAGATGATGTAACTACACCTGCAGGATGCACAATATCCGGAATTCTTACCCTGGAAGATGGAAAAATAAGATCGGTTCTTGCAAGAGCGGTTCAGATAGCTGCGGCAAGAGCCGGAGAATTGGGGAAATAATGTTTGAATTCAGAACAGGTCAACCGGAAGAGCATATAATAACGGCTCTCTGGGATAAAATCTGCTCCCTCACAAACAATACCCAGCTTATGGGTGATGTTCAGGCATGGTTCAGGGAAGATGTGGGAAACGATGGCGCAGTGGTTCTTTATAAAAACGGGGAGCTTGCGGGAGTCTGCTCCGGTGTAATGCACAAGCATCATTTTACTTCCGTTATTGTTTTCGTATTTCCTGAGTATCTTCCTGACCTTGATGTAAAACTTTTTTACGAAAAAATTACGGAAATCTGGACCAATCTGCCCGGAGTGGAACGTATCATGGCAGAATTTGAGAGCTGGCGGAAAATTTTTGGTCCATCCTGTCCTGAATATGATTTAAGCGAATTCGGTTTTAACCGCCACACAAGGCTTCTCATGCAGGCCGATCTCACCGGTTATCAGACTGAGAAAAAAGCAAGAAGGTATTCTTCCGACAAAACTGATCTTCTGTTTGAAATAAAGCCTCTGACAAAAGAGCATTTCCCAAGGGTGAGAAAAATCCTGAGTGGTATTGTTGAACCCGGTCTCGAAGATGTCTGGGACGAAGCGTTTATTGACTACAATATCGAAAAATGCCTTACGGATGTTGCGGAAACTGAGAATTCAGTCTGCAAAGGTGCCTTTGTTAAAGGAGAACTTCAGGGCTTTCTCTTTGTTGACCCCCAGGGATTTGTCAGATATACGGCAGTCAGTAAGAAAATCGCCGGAAAGGGTATCGGAACCGCACTTATGAAAACCGGGCTTGATAAACTTGCCGCATTAGGGGTTTCAAACAGTAAGCTCATAGTCACCGAAGTGAACAAACCTGCAGTGCGTTTGTATGAAAAAACCGGATTCAAAGAAATTGGAAGATACAGTGTCTGGACATGGCACAAAAAATCCTGATTGTTTTAATTTTCCTGTTTTTAGCTGCAGTTTCCGCCGGTGCACAGATTCAAACCGGACAGCCTGACAATCACGAAAAAAAGCTTCTTCTTGATTATGCCCGGCAAAGTATAGTAAAAAAACTGTCCGGACAGATTTTTACCCCCTCACTGCCCAAAAACAGCAGACTTTGTGAACTCAGAAAACCTGTATTTGTTACCCTCGAAAAAGACGGTAAAGTCAGAGGCTGCAGAGGCGCTCTCGAACCTGCCGGAAAAAATATCGCCGAAGAAGTCTGCATAATGGCTATTGCCGCAGCACTGGGAGATAAAAGATTTCCACCTCTCACAAAGCCGGGCCTGAAAAAAAGCAGAATCAGCATAACTATAGTAAGCGAATTGATACCGTATTCAGGGGGAAATATACCAAAAGAAGACGGAATCATCTATAAAAAAGACGGCACCGCAGGCATAGTTCTGCCCTACGAAGGTTCCGACACCTTCACCCGAATCCGCTGGGCATACATAAAAGCAGGTATAACCCCTCCCGATAGACCTGAAAATATAAAAAATCAGGATCTGTATATAATGAAAGCAGAACGCTTCGCCGACGGAGATCTGTAGTATTATTCCTTTTAGGTGGGATGTTTTTGAATAGGGATTATTTATGACAGGCCATTTTCCGGTGTGGATTTTTTTGGAAACTAATCTTATATCGGATCCCAGTGAAACAGGCCCTTTTGGAGAACCTCCAGACGCCCGCCCTCAATGCAATGCCAATGAATAAGTAAGATTTACTCCAATTTCCAACCTGAATACTCCTGTTTTTCAGGGAGGGAGGTTCCGAGGTAAACCTCACTTTTCCAAAAAAGCGCGGTTCCCTCTGACGGTCTCCAAACCCCAATGCCACTGAATTAGTAAAACCTGCTCAAATCCCAAACCTCATACTCTTGTTTTTCAAGGAGGGAGGTTCGGAGGGCAACCTCGCTTTTTTAAAAAAGCGTGGTTCCCTCTGACGGTCCCCAACCCCCCACGGTCCCCGGTCGGTCCCCCAATTCACAAGTTTTGGGAAGGCGGGTGCCCGCCCGCAGGGTGGGCGCGAGGAAACTTTTTTCAAAAAAGTTTTCTCCGGGAACTGGGCGTGCGGATATGAATTTCGTGAGCGTTCAAACCAATCCATGCCTTAATTCATGGGCATTGCCCCAAACCCCCATGGGTCCAAATCCCCCCGGTCGGTCCCAAATTCTAAAAGTTTTGGGATGGCGGGTGCCCGCAGGGCCGCCTGCGATGCAAACCGATGCCTGAAAATCCTCGGAATACGCGGGAATAAAACGCCAACACTGCCGGATCGCAGGCGTCCCGCCTGTCCCCCGGTAAAATGAACTCGTTTTCTCTCCGCAAACTCCGGAATGGAAATACAACTCCAACTGCAGGGGTGGTGCAAATGCTTTCGCCCGGAATCAACCCTGTCGCCGCAATAAATCGAATTATGGAAATGTGGTACTATGAGGAGGATTTCAGCGTATTCGGAGGGTTGTGGTTTTTGTTTGCGGCGAGGGCGAACCCTGCGGATCCGCGTCGGAGTTGCAGAGATTGTGTAAAAACTATGTTTTTCACAACTCTAACCCATTTCGATATTGTATCTGGGAGTTTTTCGCTAAATCCGATACCTCTGGAACCAACACCGGGGTTTAATCCGATGGCAAGCAGAACCCCATAACCACGCGCTTTAAATTATTTTAATGGTTTACCTTGAATAGAATTTACCTCTGAATCTGATTTTATAACCTGGAAAATGCCCTTCGAAAAAGGTTTTTTACACAATCTCTTTAGGAAAAAAGACCGTAATCTTCTGACGGTTTAAAAATTACAATTATTAATCTATAATTGATATGTAAATGGTGCTCAAAACAGACAAATCCGGCTGCAATACAAAAAAATCAGCCCCCGGAAAGCCAGGGATATAAAGAAAATCAGTTATATGAGCAAGGAGCTTACAATGTGGAGCATGGGGATTTTTCGAAAAATCATCAGGGTTGTGTTTTTAATCTTTTTAATGTTGTTCATCACCGCCGGTTTCAGTTTTGCTTTGAAAAAAAGTGCAGCTGCAGAATCGACGGCTCGCACTGAATCAGATAATGAAATCTGTCTTTCATTGCCGGACAAAACAGGGGAACCTGTCTGCATTGCCTTGTCGCCTGATGGAAAAAAACTGATTGTTTGTAACAAAACACAGATTTTCAGAATGAGCGTCGATAACCGTCATGATATTGAGAAAATCGGATACAAAGGGATAAACATCAGCTCGGTTATCTGGTCAAACAAAGGCAGGTATATTGCTTTTATAGATAATCAAAAGTCAGGATTCTATGATTTTAATAAAGGAAAATACTTTAGATTTCCAATTGATTATTACTATTATCAGCCTGAGTTTATCAATTTTACCGGAGATGACCGTTATTTGACGGTGGGGTGTGCCACAAAGGAAAACGGGAATCAGATTGTTTTGATAAATACTGAGGACGGGAAGATTTTTAAGCGGGTAAATGCCATACCCTCCCCTGATGTTGCGCTTTCAGATGATGGAACTATTTTGTATTCACTCAGAAGCAGCCGGATAGATAAAAACCAGCTTGATCAAAAGGGTAGAGGCATTAGTATTAATCTTCTATCCGGCAGTATAAATGAAGAGATTGACAAAGATGCGGCAATTTTCAGAAAAGAGAGTTTTTCTGACTGGGCAGGAACCATAACTACCCTTAAACTGAGAAAGAACAAAGTCATACAGCGTATTTACGAATTGATGCCAATGGAAGCTAAAAAAATCATAGACAACTACCAATCAGGCTTCACCATTGACGATGAAACCAAAACCGTTCTTGTTGACGGTTTTAATAAAATACTTGTAAAGCCTGATTTCTGCAATGATGGAATGTTCTGGTCATTAACTCTGAGCAGCAGTGATCGAAAAAAGTATAAAAACGGTATTTCGAAATTGAAAACCGGTGAAATTATGATGTTCAACAGAACTCTGATTGAAAAATCGGGAATCGGTAAAATTAACAGGTGTGGCTATATCGCTTTGAAAAGCTTCATTAAATTCTTCGATACCAACCTTAAGAATCTGATTCTTACTGGAAACGGAAAAATTTATACCCTGAATACGGAGGATGGCAAGTATTCATACAAGCCAATACCGTTCAGACAATATTCAGCCAGTTTTATCAAAAGCAGCAGCAACTCCCTTGTTTGCCTGAGCGAACGGGTAAATAGTAGTAAGCCTGGTGTCTGGGTTTACATTTTTGATTATAACAGTGAAAAACCCGGACTTTTGAAAGTGTGGACAGAAGGCCCATTCACAATGTCTCCATCCGGCAATTATGTTGCATATACAAAGAGAAAGCAGGTGATTGTGAGCAAAATACCGGTCCGGACTTCTCCTGAAAATGATTGATTTCGGTTTGTATGAGTTTTATGGCCATTACGCCTCTGCAAAAATCAGAAGTTTTGGGATGGAGGTCCGGAGGAAACTGAGCAAGCCGGGATTATTCTTGTGAATTATCAGATAAATCCATGCCTTAATACATGGGCATTGCCCTTAAAGCTGCTGTCAATCAGTATGGAGGCAGTATTTACAAGGGGTGAAGCCTATGTCTGATCTCAGATGAAATGAGAAGAATAGAATTCCTGA
This sequence comes from Bacillota bacterium, assembly GCA_021287065.1. Lineage (GTDB taxonomy): Bacteria > Vulcanimicrobiota > JAJTBE01 > JAJTBE01 > JAJTBE01 > JAJTBE01. The sequence continues at coordinate 2,075 of JAJTBE010000174.1, read as the reverse complement.
ATACAGGGCTTAATGAGTTTTTGGGTTGTCTGTGTGGAAGAGAAACACTTTTACGAAAGCAGGTGGAAAATGTTGAGAATAAGATCTAACCATATTGTCGCCATCATCGTTTTCCTTTTTGTCCTTTGTTTTATCAATGGTGTATCAAATGCGTCAGGGGATTTCCGGGTAGATTCCTTTGGTGACATTAAATCTTTTTCCATTTCACCGAATGATGAAGACATTGTTTTAGGTGCGGATAAAGGGGTTTTTGTAATGAACTTTAAAAATCAGTCTGTAAAAAAGTTAAACATTAATCAGAAACCGCCGTATGCTCTGCAGTTTTCCGGAACAGGCAAATATATTGCCGTTGAGTCAGGTGATAATATTAATGGTTTCTATGATCTGAAAAAAGATCGGTTTTTCAGTTTCCCTGAAATAAAAATGCATTGTGGAACAAGTAAAAAGCTTTATTTCAGCGATGATGACAAGTATTTGTTTGTAGGCCTGACAACGAATGGGATATATGTAATTGATACGGATAAAGTAAAAGTTGTGTATAGTTTTATGAATCAGTTAGACTGTCAGGATATTCGGTATGTTGAATCTGAAAATGAAAAGAAGCTTTATGTTGTCAGTCTTTTTCATCTCTATGTTTATAAGTTTGGTTCTTTGGCTTCTTTATCAGGAAGCAGGTTTTTCTCAAAGGAAATCGGAAATTTTGATATTTCTTCGTCAATGGTGGTTTTGAACAGAGATAACAGTAAAGCATTTGTCCTGAAGAATGATATGTTTTATTCTGTAGATCTTGATGGTTGGAGCAATCCAAAAAGTAACAGAATGGGTGAAAGTATTAATCTGCTTGGCACTGCAAAATTTTGCCCGGATAGAACAAAAATTTGCTTTATGGGTTTTCATCCCTCCAAAACAAAGGAAAAGCGTAACTCATATTTTCTGCTGGTAATAAATACCGAAACCATGCATAAAATCTGCGAGCCAATAAAACTTCCTGATAGCGAATGCCTTTATGAAATTGCTCCTTCGGGAAAGTTTGTGATGTATATTGATAAAGGGACGCTTCATAAAATTGATATTCCCCGGAAAAAGCCGGATTCGGCGGGAAACTGGTTTGATTGTGCTGCTGGGAAAACCGGATGCCGCTCACAGGTTTCTGGCTTGTTGCTATCAGAGATTCAGATAATAAGTTGATCGTTTATTAGCTGGTTTTTATCCCGAAACTTTTGCCGGCAGGGTTTTTGCCAAGAAGAACCATCGCAAGGGGATTCCAAAAGGAGCCAATCTCAACAGGCATGTAAAGGGGGCGAAGCTTGATGTGTTGAATATCTGTTAATCAATAAATTTAAAACCGCAGTGAAGGCAGCGTCCTTCGTTATAATTATGAGATTTTCCCTGTGTTCGGAGCAGTTTGCATCGGAGAATGAAACCGGATACAGCATTGACTTCTGCATCTGATTCTACGGTGTAAAAGCCGGCTACTGTTTTATGGTGTGAAATAAATTTTAACCTGTTTGAATTTATGAGTAATATATAAGAATTATTTAAAATGAAGAGGTTGTCAGATATGCTATGCCAATCATTATACCTCTGTAAACGGGAGTTGAAAAATCTTGCTTTTTTTGTCTGTTTTCTTTTCCTGATGAGAATACCGGGTTATCCTTCCGGTAACAGTGATGATAATGTTTTGTTGTCAGGGAAGTTCATAAATAAAAAAGAAATGGTGACTTCAATTTCTGTTTCACCCGATTGTAATAATGTTGCTGTTGCTACAGGAAAAACCATTTTCATTGTTCCGGTGGATAAAAAGGAAAGTATGAAAGTGCTGCTCAACAATGGTAACGCCATTGAGGAAATCAAATATTCAAACACAGGCAAATACCTGCTGGTGAAGGATGGGAAAAAAACGGGGTATTATGATTTTAACCGTAACAGAATGATTATTCCGCCTGTGGATTATTATACAATTTCTTCCGGGGCGCAGGCTTTTACGGTTTTTTGTTGTGGAAGTTACCATTCAAATATGAAAATCCCTGTGAATCGCCCTCAATATGATTCAATCAATGGCTTAAGTGAGGAAT
>JAJTBE010000158.1 GCA_021287065.1 Bacillota bacterium | reverse complement strand
TCTTCAAGTTTTTCAGAGCACCCGTTAATAATACATTAATAGTTCCATTAAGGCATGAAAACTCCTGTACAAATAGAAAAAATATACACCAGTTTTGAGAGTTTTTACACAATCTCTGCAAACCCCTCCTACGATCCTTTGTAAAGCTTGTGGTTATCGAGTTTGCTGGTGGTTGGCGGGAGGTACAGTGTTTTTGGGGGATTTTCCGGAATAGGTTGGCGGGTGGGCGGACCTGCGGGTCCGCGTCGGGGTTGCAAACCCCTCCTACGATCCTTTGTAAAGCTTGTGGTTATCGAGTTTGCTGGCGGTTGGCGGGAGGTGCCGTGTTTTTGGGGGATTTTCCGGAATAGGTTGGCGGGTGGGCGGACCTGCGGGTCCGCGTCGGGGTTGCAACCCCCTCCTACGATCCTTTGTAAAGCGTGTGGTTATCGAGTTTGCTGGTGGTTGGCGGGAGGTGCCGTGTTTTTTGGGGTTTTTCCGGAATAGGTTGGCGGGTGGGCGGACCTGCGGGTCCGCGTCGGGGTTGCAAACCCCTCCTACGATCCTTTGTAAAGCTTGTGGTTATCGAGTTTGCTGGTGGTTGGCGGGAGGGTGTGGGACCGAGGGTCACTCCCTGAAAAACAGGAGTATGGGGTTGGGGTTTTAAGTTTATTTTGCTGATTCAGCGGTATTGATCCTTACCCCTCATTCTCTTTTTTTAAAAAGTTTTCTCCGGTAGCTGGGCAAACAGATACGAGTCTCCTTAGTAATCAGACAAATCCATGTCTATATTCATCGGCACTGAGTGCAGGGTATTTCCCATCAGGCGTTTAATCACAATTGTTCCGAAAATTATTGTTTTTTATAAAAAGGAAATTCTACCTGATTCTGCTGCATTTTTCAGGAGAATCCACAGGAGGTTTGAGGATGGTTAATATTGATATTCATGTGCATACAACAGCTTCGTCCTGTTCCAATTTCTTTCCTGAAGACCTTGTAAGAACCGCATCCGATATGAAAGTTCCTGTGGTGGTAACCACAAATCACAAAGATTCTGTCGGAGATGCCGCATTTCTGAAAGAGAACTTTGATCAAAAGGGAATTCTCTACTTTCCGGGCCTTGAACTTACCAACGAGTGGGGCGATTTTCTCGTCTTTGGTGAGAATCTTGATGAATTTCAGGGCAACCTCCCTGAGTTTCCCCGGCACCTGCTCCCAGATGACAATATTGCAGTAATCTGGGCGCACCCATACCGTTTTTATGCCTATTGGGAAATCGAAAAAATCAAACATGCCGTTGCTCCCTATATTGATGCAGTGGAAGGCATAAACGGCAACTGCATGCGCTCCAAACCAATGCTCAACGATATGGCGCTGGAGCTTGCAAAGCAGCTTCAGAAACCTGCTACGGGCGGATCCGATTCCCACTTTTTCCATAGCTATTTCAAAGCATATACGAAATTTGACACGGAAATCTCCTGCTATGCCGATTTTGTAAGAGCAATAAAGGAAGGTAGAGTCACCTGGGGGATGGCGGAAAAATGGTAACAAAATTTTAACACCTGAATTAATGCATTTTCCGTCAATCATGGTATAATGAGGAAAATATAAACCATTACGGGATTTATTCACCGTTAATCAGGAGAATAATATGCAGACCAGAGGCCTCGATACCACATCAAATATACATTCCACAAGCATACGCAGTGATAAAGCCGATCAGACACCCTATGCCGATCTCGAAAAGGCAGTCCTTGCCAACAACCCCTCAGCTGATCGCAAACTTCTTCGTGATGCTTTCAACTATGCAAAGGAAGTCCATTCCCACCAGACAAGGGATGAGGGAACTCCCTATTTTAACCACCCCTACAGAGTAGCTATGTATATGGCTAACGAAATGCATGTGGGCGATGCCAACGCCATTGCCACCGGACTTCTCCACGATGTGATGGAAGATGGAAAAGGCGTAACCCGCTCAGTTCTCGAGGAAAAATTCAATGACGATGTGGCCCGTAATGTATCCCTCCTCTCGAAGAAGAAAGTCCCCGATTCACAGCACGAACAGATGCTTACCACCTACTACGAAGGCATAAAAAAAGCTCCCCTCGATGTAAAAAGAGTAAAAATTTCCGACCGCCTCGACAATATCCGCTCACTCCACCTTTCACCCGATAAGGAAAAAGTGCCGAGATATATAAAGGAAACAAGAGAAATCTACCTCCCGATGGCAAAAGAATGCTTCGCAGGAGCTGCAAAAGAAATTGAAAATATCCTGAAGAATCTGGAAGCTAAATAGGATAATATAAAAGTTAAGTAAAGATTACTTTCCGAAACAATGGAAAGCTGAAAATACCCCGCAACTGTATGGAAGAGGCGGGGATTTTTTGTTCGGAAAGATTGCCGATGAACCATCCAACCAATTCTTCCCCTTAACCTTGCAGAGTATGTGCAACATCATAGGCTAATCCTCTGATTTTTTCTGCCTTGAAAACTTCATAACATTTTCTGGATACAACAATCATTTCGTATGGAATGTGCAATCCAAAGTAACTTCCAATACAGTCTTCTGTTATACAGATATCAGATTTGTCGTGATTTTCCCTGTTTATGTAGAGTTCGGACAAAAGATTAATTCCGCTTATATGTCCTAATGGACAAACATCTTCCTGATTTTCTTCCGAAGATGAGAAAGGCGAACATCCGAATTTTGTCGGAGGCACTGATTTCCCTACAGTCCCATGTATTATCATCTGATAATACATATTTAATACTTTTTTTGTTCGTCCTTTGTGAATAACCGGTTTAAACTCAGCACCGGTTAATCCGAATTTTTCAACTGTATCAAAAAATTTTTGACTTACTATATATTCACAGGATGCGGTTCTGAAAATGTCTTTGTCTTTGTGGAGAACTCTCACATCAAA
>JAJTBE010000117.1 GCA_021287065.1 Bacillota bacterium | reverse complement strand
TAGGAACGACGGGGATTTGGGGACCGTCAGAGGGAACCACGCTTTTTTAAAAAAGCGAGGTTGCCCTCCGAACCTCCCTCCTTGAAAAACAAGAGTATTGGGCTGGAAATTGGAGTAAATTTTACTAATTCAGTGGCATTGGGGATAAGGGACCGTCAGAGGAGACCACGCTTTTTTGGAAAAGCGAGGTCTCCTCCGAACCTCCACCCTTGAAAAACAGAAATATGGGGGGAATTTGTGTGGTATTTTCTAATACAAGGGACTATGCCCAATCAGCTATCCTAAGCCAGCAAACCTCATAACCACAAGCTTAGCCAACGATCGCAGGAGGGGTTTGCAACCCCGACGTGGACCCGCAGGGTTCGCCTTCACTGCAAACCTGCTCCATCCGACAAACTATAGAAACGGAAACAAAACGCAAACTGCAGGGAAGAGCCAATGTACTTGAATTTAGGCATGGATTTATCTGTTAGCTCACGAGAATTATGTCCATTCGCCCAACTCCCGGAGAAAACTTTTTTGAAAAAAGTTTCCTCCGAACCTCCTTCCCAAAACTTTTGAAATTGGGGAACGACCGGCGATCGGGGGGATCAGAGACCGTCAGAGGAGACCACGCTTTTTTGGAAAAGCGAGGTCTCCTCCGAACCTCCACCCTTGAAAAACAAGAGTATTGGGCTGTGGATTCGAGTACATTTTGCTAATTCAGTGGTATTGGGACTGGGGGGATAAGGGACCGTCAGAGGAGACCACGCTTTTTTGGAAAAGCGAGGTCTCCTCCGAACCTCCACCCTTGAAAAACAAGAGTATTGGGTTGTGGATTCGAGTAAGTTTTACTACTTCAGTGGCATTGGGGATTAGGGACCCTCAGAGGGAACCACGCTTTTTGGAAAACTGGAATGATGGGTTTGGAAACAGGAGTAAATTTTTTACTTATTCCACGGCGTTTGAACTGGCAGGGAAGTTTGGGGTCTCACAGTTACAAACGAGGTTTGTGGCTATGAGGATTTTATTTCCGGCAGGTTGAATTGCTGCGCTCTTTACCAGCTTCAGAATAAAGAAAGAATACAAGTTAAAATAAATAGTCTTGCTGGTTTGAGAAAATTACTTCCTACGCAATACCTAATAATCCACTTTTACCAGATAAAGGCCTTTTCCGGGGATGTTCATTATTCTGGGGAGTCTTCCTGTTGTGCAGTCGAGCATTGATTTGATCTGGTTTTCCGTTATTTTCTCTTTGCCGAGTTCTATGAGAGTGGAGACCATCAGGCGGACCATGCTGTGCAGAAAAGCTTCGCCCTTAAAGTAGAAATAGATAATGTTTCCCTGTGGAACAATGAGGGTGTTCAGAAGTTGAATGAATTCGTTATCTGCCGGGTTGTAGTCTTGTTGGTTATCTGTTGTTTCAGTTTCCATTTTCATATTAGTAACAGCATCAGGAGCAATTTCCTGAGTGATTGTTGAATTTCCGTCTGACAGATTATTATGAATATGTGAATGATAGATATTTGGATCACCAATTGAAATATTATCATTAAAAGGATTATTTAAACCGATAATTCTATTTGTATAGGTAGGTGTGGTTGTATGATTTAAATTCAGAGTGTTCTTCAGGGAGTCGCTGCTGAAAACACCTGCTTTCAGAATCCTTCGCTCTGTGGTTTCTATATCTTCGAGACCTTTGGCAAAATTTCTGAAATCGTGTTTTCCTTCGAAAAGTTTTGCCCCTGTATTCATTTTTTCAACATTCAGGGGGAGAGGGTACCAGTAGGCTCTGGTGTGAAGAAGAGCGTCTGGGTAAGGGTTGTTGTCCAGAATGTAAATATAATGCCTGCATCTGGCACTGTAGCGTGCGTTAAAATCATCTTTTTCATATTCAACCGATTGAATGGCTATGGGTCCGTTCAAAAGTCCGTTGGCGGCTCTTCTGAGGTTGAATTCCTTCATGAGCCTTTCGTGGCGGAAACTGATGACTTGCTGGGTGGCGTGAACTCCTGTATCTGTTCTGCCGGCGGCATGTATTTTTATGGGAGTATCAAAAATTAATGATAAAACTCTTTGAAGTTCGCCCTGTATGGTTTGAATTTCCGGATTCCTCTGTATTTGAAATCCCGCGAAAAAAGAACCGTCGTAAGAGAGGGTGAGTTTATAATTTACCATAGAAATTCCACCAGGCTACAAAAGAAAATATGATTCCGCAAAAAAGAAATGCCCATCCGTCCAGAGCTGTAATTTTAAGCTGTCTGAGGCGGGTTCTGCCTTCGCCTCCCCGATAGCATCTGGATTCCATGGCAGCGGCAAGATCTTCTGCATGTTTAAAGGCATGTACAAACAGGGGTACCAATATGGGCAGTAGGCTTTTAGCTTTTTCAATTATTCCGCCCCTGCCGAATCTTGCGCCCCTTGAGCGCTGTGCTTTGAATATTTTGTCGGTTTCTTCTATTAATACCGGAATAAAACGGAGGGCAATGGTCATCATCATCGCCAGTTCGTGTGCGGGTATTCCGATTTTTTTGAAAGGTGCAAGCAGATTTTCCATTGCATCTGTCAACTGTATCGGCGATGTGGAAAGTGTGAGCAGGCTTGTTGAAAAGACAAGGAGGATAAGCCTGATTGCCATTCTTACTGCTGTAGCCAGACCCTCCCATGTAATAGGAAGGGATATTCCGTAGATTTTCTGTGGTACCACAAGAGTGCCTTTAGCGAAAAATAAATTGAATACTACGGTAATCAGTACCAGGAAAAGAATTGGCTTTAGTCCCCTGATTACATATCTGAATTGAATTCCGGAAAGGAGTGTAACCAGGAGAAGAAAACCGAAGATAATTGCGAATCCTATATAGGATTCAACCACAAAGATAAGGACCATCAAGACTGCGGATAAAGCTATCTTTACCCTCGGATCCAGTCTGTGTATCGTTGATTCTCCCGGAACATACTGTCCGATTGTTATGTCTTTAAGTAAATTCATTGCCTTATAATATTGTCCTTATCCGCCGAATTCCTCTCCATTCTGCAAAAAAAAGAAAAAAACTCTGTTTCCCGGACATGATATGAAAAATCTCTTCGAGTGGAAAAAAGTCTTGTGGGATATGCGATCTGTGGTGTTTTAAAAAGGTGGAACAGTAAGAATTTCGATTCTTTCATTATATACATGTGTTTTCCCGGGAACTAAAACTCTAAGCCCGGAACTGATTTGGGGTGGAAAAAAGAATGTGGAATTCCTCGGCGGCGCGCATGAAAAATCAGTTTGCTTTTTAAAATCCGATAGAAAAAATCAAAATACTTTCCTGAATTTTTAAAAAAATGTAAACTCCTGTCAGAATTTTTTCCGTTGCTCAGGTGCTGATTACTATGCTGATTTGAAAAATGGTTGTAAAAAGTTACTACTGGGATGATTTTTTCTGGAAAAATCTTTTCCTATTCGTGAAAAATGCTTAAAAAGTCCGATTTTAAGCTAAGGGATGGGGTTTTTCACTTAAAATGGCTGCATGTTAAATTCACATGTAAGATTTGGCGGATTTTTCGCCCGAAAAGTTGTTACAAACTTGTTAAAAAAAGAAAAAAATGGGAATTTGGGTTGACAACATTATATGTCGGTGTTAGAATATGGAAGCTTGAGAACAGCGGAAATATTTTTTAATGGCGATAGCTACGGGGGCTGTGCCAAAAGGAAACTGTCTTCTGACATTGTATGTAACCCTTCCCGATAGGGTTCTTATCTTCAGCTTTGAAGGGAGGTCGGAGGCGGGCATATCAGCAAAGTCTGATATATAATCTTTTTGTGCATATCTTCCTGAGGATTCGCCAGCACCGCTGGAGAACGCGAAAGGGGAGATATTTTTATATGCCAACCATTAATCAATTGGTAAGAAAAGGTCGTTCATCGACTGGCAAGAAGAGCAAATCTCCGGCTCTGAGGTATTCGTATAATTCACTGAAAATGAAGACCTTCCGCACGGATGGCTGCCCTCAGAAGAGGGGGGTTTGCACCCAGGTTAAGACCATGACTCCTAAGAAGCCTAACTCAGCTCTTAGAAAAGTGGCTCGTGTCCGTCTTTCAAACGGTATTGAAGTTACCGCTTACATACCGGGCGTAGGCCACAACCTTCAGGAGCACTCAGTAGTGCTTATCCGCGGAGGCAGGGTAAAAGACCTTCCTGGTATCCGCTATCACATCGTCAGAGGAACCCTCGATACAGCCGGCGTAACCGACCGTAGACAGGGAAGATCGAAATATGGCGCCAAGAGACCTAAAGCAGGCAAAGACGTCAAAAAGAAGTAGTATGTATAAGTCCGGAGATTGAAAAGTATTAATGGTTGAATCCCTTTAATATAGTAGCGGCGGAGGAAAAATGATCTCCGCCGGAGTCCGGCAGGAGGTAGTAATATGCCAAGAAAAGGCCCCGTTCCGAAAAGGAAACTTACACCAGACCCCGTCTACGGAAGCGAACTCGTATCCAGATTCGTAAACAACATTATGAAGAAGGGTAAAAAAAGCATAGCTGAGCAGGTGTTCTACGGAGCCATGGAATTTATGGGACAGAAGCTCAACAAAGAGCCTATGCAGATCTTCAACCAGGCAATGGAAAATGTAATGCCGATGGTCGAGGTCAGACCCAGAAGAGTCGGTGGAGCCACATACCAGGTGCCTATGGAAGTTCGTGCCGAGAGAAAAGTCAGTCTGGCAATGAGATGGATTCTCACAAACTCACGTAAACGCGCTGGCAGAACAATGAGAGAGAAACTGGCTGCAGAACTTATGGATGCATTCCAGGGTATCGGTCCTTCAGTGAAGAAACGTGAAGACACTCACAAAATGGCAGAAGCCAATAAAGCATTTGCCCACTATAAATGGTAATAAGAGGAAATAAGCTGATTGTCAGATGACAGTCCTGCTGAAACGACAACAATGAAAAGTCCGGTTGATTCACATCTTTCAAAAATCAGGAACATAGGCTTCGCTGCCCACATCGATGCCGGTAAAACGACGACTACCGAGCGTATTCTGTTCTATACCGGTAAGATACACCAGATTGGTGAAGTGGATGACGGCGCAGCCACGATGGACTGGATGATTCAGGAGAGAGAGCGCGGAATTACTATCACTTCCGCTGCCACTCGCTGTAAATGGAAAGAATTTGAAATCAACATCATCGACACGCCCGGGCACGTTGACTTTACGGTAGAAGTTGAAAGGTCCATGAGGGTCCTTGACGGAATCGTCATCATCTTCTGCGGCGTTGGCGGAGTTCAGCCCCAGTCTGAAACAGTCTGGAGACAGGCTGACAGATATCGGGTCCCCCGTCTGGCGTATGTTAACAAAATGGACAGAGTCGGTGCGGATTTCTACAAAGTAGTCGATTCTGTAAAGAAGAGACTGGGTGCCAATCCTGTGCCGCTGCAGCTTCCCATAGGCAAGGAAGACGACTTTGACGGTCTGATCGACCTTGTCAACCTCAAGGCAGTGTATTTTACAGACGATCTCGGTAAGGAATTCGAAGTTACCGATATTCCCGAGGAGTTTGAAAGTGAAGTGCAGATGTATCGTGAGATGCTGGTTGAGGCAGCAGCCGAGCAGGACGAGCAACTGATGGAAAAGTTTATTTCTGAGATAGAGCTGACCAGGGAAGAGATATTGCAGGGAATCAGAAAAGGTTGCATCAACTGCAGCCTGGTCCCGGTCCTTTGCGGGTCATCCTTCCGCAACAAAGGCGTCCAACAGCTTCTGGACGTGATAACGGATTGTCTGCCTTCACCTATGGAAGTGCCTCCGGTTGAGGGTCTCGAACCCGGAACCGATAACAAGGTGGTCCGCAGGGCAAGCAGTGAAGAGCCGTTTACAGCTCTGGCGTTTAAAGTAGCTACTGATCAGTATGTAGGTAAAGTGACCTACTTCCGGGTTTACTCCGGTAAGATTCAGGCTGGCAAGAGAGTATTTAACGCCACTCGTAACAAAAAAGAGAAGTTGATGAGAATTCTCCGGATGCACGCCGACCACCGTGAGGATTTACAATGGATAGAAGCCGGCGATCTGGGCGCCGCAGTGGGACTTAAATGGACCACAACCGGCGATACGCTGTGCGATGAGGAAAACCCCATCGTTCTTGAATCCATAAACTTCCCCGAACCTGTGATTTCTGTAGCGATCGAACCTAAGACTCAGGCCGACCAGGATAAACTGGAAGAAAGTCTGATGAAGATTCAGGAAGAAGATCCTACATTCCTGAGGAAAGCGGATCCCGATACCGGGCAGACGATTATCTCGGGAATGGGCGAACTCCACCTCGAAATCATCGTGGACCGCCTGACAAGAGAATTCAATGTTCAGGCGAATATCGGAAAACCGCATGTGTCTTACAAGGAAACAGTAAGAACTTATGTGGAGGCAGAAGGCAAGTTCGTCCGCCAGCTTGGCGGCAGGGGACAGTATGGGCATGTAATCATTGCCCTTGAGCCTAACGAGCGTCAGAAGGGGTTCAAATTTACGGCGGCAATTCCCGACGGTCAGGTTCCCAGAGAGTATTTCAAAGACATCGAAGAGGGAGTGAAGGATTCACTCGAAGCCGGTCCTATGGCGGGATATCCCGTAATAGACGTAATAGCTACCCTCAAAGGCGGTTCTTTCAGCGAGACTGATTCCAGCCCACTCGCCTTCAAGGCGGCGGCATCTATGGCTGTTCAGGAAGCGCTTCAGAAATCAGGCAGTTTTCTGATGGAGCCAATAGTAAATGTGGAAGTGGTAACGCCGGAGGAATACCTTGGCGACATTATCGCCGACATAAACGCCCGCAGGGGTAGAGTGGCAAGTATGGAGCCTTCCCACGCACATACTCAGGTAGTGCAGTGTATGGTTCCCCTCTCAGCGATGTTTGGATACTCAACAGACCTCAGGAGCCAGTCCCAGGGAAGAGCGGAGTTTTCGATGGAATTCGATCACTACGAATCAGTTCCCCGGCAGATATCCGAGCAAATAACTTCCGGATATTACACTCCGACATATTAAGATAGATTTTCAAACTGGAAAAACCCGCAGGATTGGAAATTGCCGAAACTATCAGTCCTGCATATCGGAAGGAGACAATGGAGCAATGGCAAAGCAAAAGTTTCGCATAAGGCTTAAAGCCTACGATTACCGGATTCTGGATGAAGCGGCAGCCAGGATTGTGGAAATTGCGAAGAACACAGGGGCAAATATTTCAGGCCCGATTCCGCTTCCTACCGAGAGAAATGTTTTCTGCGTACTTCGCTCACCTCATATCGACAAGAGGTCAGGAGAACATTTCGAGATGCGCACTCACAAGAGGCTCATTGATATCTATTTCGATCCCGCTCAGAAAACCACTGACGCACTGATGAAAGTGGATTTGCCTTCTGGCGTCGATATCGAGATTAAAGGCTAAGAGGGGGTTCAAGTAATGAGAGGCATACTGGGCAAGAAATTAGGAATGACCAGAATTTTTGACAAAGACGGGAACAGCGTTCCTGTTACAGTAATAAAAGCTGGACCTTGCACCATCGGTGAGGTCAGAACCAAAGAGAAAAACGGTTATAACGCCGTTCAGCTCGGATTCGACCCCATTCACAAGAAAAGAGTGAACAAACCGGTAGAAGGCCAGTTCAAGAAGCTTAAAATACAGCCCGTCCGTTTTCTTAAAGAGATCCGGGTAGCATCAACCGACGGCTTCGCAACAGGTCAGGAAATCAAAGCTGACATCTTCAAAGAAGGCGAAAAAGTTGATGTAATTGGAACCTCCATCGGAAAGGGTTTTCAGGGAGCAATGAAGCGCCACAATTTCAATGGCGGCAGAGCATCCCACGGTTCGAAGATTCACCGTCAGCCCTGTTCAGCAGGCGCAACTGACGGAGCCAGAACCTTCAAAGGCAGAAGAGGACCCGGTCACATGGGTGACAGCTCAAGCACAGTCCTCAATCTGGAAGTAGTAAGGGTAGATGCTGAGAAGAACCTTATCCTGATAAGGGGCGCCGTGCCTGGTCACGACGAATCCCTGATTCTTGTGAGAGAGACCGTTAAGAAGAAACACAAGAAGAAATACAAGATCAAAGGTACTGCTGAGCTCGAATTCAGAACCGACGGCAAAGCAAAAGGCAAAAAGACCATCAAGAAGAAGATCTAACCCGAAGCAAGGAGGTAAAACAAATGCCCGAGATAGACCTTTACACAATGCAAGGCGAAAAGAAAGGCACTATGAGCCTTTCAGAAGATATATTTGCAGTAGAACCGAATATGACGGTTATGAACCAGGCTCTTCTCAGACACCTGGCCAACCGCAGATCAGGTTCTGCATCGACAAAGACCCGTGCCGAAGTAGCCGGTGGCGGAAGAAAACCCTGGCGTCAGAAGGGCACTGGCCGTTCAAGACACGGCAGCATCCGTTCACCTCTGTGGAGGGGTGGCGGAGTCACTTTTGGACCAAAGCCGAGAGATTACAATCAGGCAATGCCCAAAAAGATGAGACGTCTGGCAATCAAGTGTGCATACTCGGTAAAAGTTACCGATAAGAAGATGTTTGCACTTGACGAACTGAAGATGGAGATGCCCAAGACCAAACAGTTCGTAGATATGATGAAGAAGCTCAATCTCGACAAATCAGTGCTTTTCGTAATAGACGAGAAGAACTTCGCAGTCGAGAAATCAGCTTCGAACATACCCGGAATCAAAGTAGTAACGACTGAAGGTGTAAACATACACGATCTTATGAAATTCGATCGTCTGGTAATGACCACCTCGGCAATTAAAAAAGTTGAGGAGGTTCTCATCTGATGGAAGAGCTGAAATTACACCAAGTGGCAACCAAATCATCACGGGACATTATCTATCGCCCACTGATTACTGAAAAAAGCATGAATAATGCTACAAAGAGCAAATACACCTTTGAGGTGGATCCAGGGGCGAATAAAATCGAGATAAGAAAAGCTATCGAAGATATTTTCAAGGTAACAGTGACCAAGGTCAATACCTCGAAACTGCCCGGTAAGAGACGGGTACGCTTCGACAAGCGCGGAAGACATATCGGCTATACCAAGACAAGGAAAAAAGCAGTCGTTACGCTCAAAGCAGGCGACGTCATCGAAATTGGCGGACTCAATCCGTTTGAGATGTAAGAAAAGCCGGAAAATAGTCAAGGAGTGAAGAAGAATGCCCGTTAAAACTTACAAACCAACATCCGCCGGCCGCAGATTTATGACGGTATCGGATTTCAGCGATATAACGAGGTCGAAACCCGAAAAGAGTCTGACCAAAGTAAAACCGAAAAAGAGTGGTAGAAACAATCACGGACACGTGACCTGCCGGCATCATGGCGGCGGCACCCGTAAAAGATACCGCATCATAGACTTTAAGAGGGACAAAGACAGCGTACCGGCCAAAGTAGCCTCAATAGAATACGATCCCAACCGTTCAGCAAGAATTGCTCTTCTGCATTATGCAGACGGTGAGAAAAGATACATCATCAGTCCTCTGGGCCTCTCCGTAGGAGATAAGGTGATGTCGGGATCCGAGGCAGAAATCAGGACAGGCAATGCACTGCCCCTGAAAAACATCCCGGTAGGAACCCTGATTCATAACCTGGAACTGCTTCCGAACAAAGGCGGACAGCTCGCTCGCTCAGCAGGCGCTGCAGCCCAGCTTATGGCAAAAGAAAGTGCTTATGCACACGTCAGACTTCCTTCGGGCGAAGTCAGACTGGTGAGCATCAACTGTAAGGCAACCATCGGTCAGGTAGGAAATGTAGAGCACGAAAACGTGAGAATCGGCAAAGCCGGTAGATCACGCTGGATGGGTAAGAGACCCACAGTCCGCGGCGTCGTGATGAACCCTGTTGATCACCCGCACGGCGGTGGTGAAGCCCGCTCAACCTGCGGAAGACCCAGTTCAACTCCGTGGGGTAAACCGGCTCTCGGACTCAGAACAAGAGTCAAAAAGCCTTCCGACAAGATGATTGTCAGATCAAGGCACGACAAAAAGAAGAAGAAGTAGTTAAGGAGGGATTCAGGTGTCCCGGTCAGTAAAAAAAGGTCCCTATGTGGACGAGAATCTTGAAAAAAAGATTAAATCCCTTAATATAAAGGGAGACAAAAAAGTGGTAAAAACCTGGGCGCGTTCCTCAACCGTCACTCCTGATATGGTGGGGCACACCCTGGCGATTCACAATGGTCACAGACATGTCCCCGTCTATATAAACGAACAGATGGTTGGACATAAACTGGGAGAATTCGCCCTGACTCGTTTCTTCAAAGGCCACGCCGGTTCTGAGAAGAAATCATCAGTGAAGTAATCGCCCTTAATTTGTTGCCAAGGAGGAGAGAAAGGTGGAAAAGAAGTCGGAAAAACACCTTCCAAATAAAGTAAGACGGCGCAACGAGAGAACTGAAGCCCGAAAAAATAAGGTCGAGGCGAAAGCCGTTGCCAAGTATGTAAAGACTGGTCCCCGCAAACTGAGGATCGTTCTGGACAATATAAGAGGAAAATCCACTACCGAGGCTCTCAACATTCTGCGGTTCACCCCCAGAAGAGCAGCCAAGATACTTGAAAAAGTAGTAACATCGGCAGTGGCAAACGCCGAAAACAATATGCAGATGGATTCAGAAAAACTTTACATCCATAGAGCGTATGTAGACGGTGGACCGGTAATGAAAAGATTCCGTGCTGCTTCAATGGGAAGAGCTACACCGGTAAGAAGACGCACAAGCCATATAACAATAGTTGTTAAGGAGAAAGGAGAGTAATCAATGGGTCAGAAAATCAGCCCTATCGGGCTTAGAGTCGGTATCAACAGAACCTGGGATAGTCTCTGGTTCTCCGAGAAACATTATGTAGAATGGCTTCATCAGGATTTAAAGATTCGTGATTTTATCAATAAGAATCTCAAAGAAGCTGGAATCTCCAGAGTAATCGTGAAAAGACCCGGTATCGACAGACTGGTTCTCACAATCAGAACATCGAAACCCGGTATCGTGATTGGTAAAAGAGGAGCCGGCATCGAAGATCTTCGCAAGAAGCTCGAAGCTATGATCGGTAAACCCGTTAAAGTCAATATCGAAGAGATCGCCCATCCCGATCTGGATGCCAAGATTCTTGGCGAAAGCATCGGCGAAGCGATACTGCGCAGAGTTGCATTCCGCCGTGCTATGAAACAGGCGGCTGGCAGAGCAATGAAAGCCGGCGCAAAGGGAATCAAGATTCAGTGCAGCGGAAGACTCGGCGGCGCTGAAATAGCAAGATCCGAGAGAACATTTGAAGGCAAAGTTCCTCTCCATACACTCAGAGCCGAGATCGACTTCGCAATCGTCGAAGCCGCCACAACATATGGTAACATCGGCATTAAAGTATGGATCTACAAGGGAGATGTCCTTCCTGAGAAGAAATCAGCCTCCAAGTAATCGCGGAAAGAAGATTAGGCAGCGCCGGAGGCGCACGAAAGGGGTAGATAACCATGTTGGCTCCCAAAAGGACCAAATTTCGTAAATATCAGCGTGGCAGAATGAAAGGCAAAGCGAACAGCGGCAACTCTCTGGTTTACGGAGAGTATGGTCTTCAGGCGGCTGAACCCCATTGGATCACCGACAGACAGATCGAAGCTGCTCGTATCTCCATCACCCGT
Source organism: Bacillota bacterium (assembly GCA_021287065.1). Classification (GTDB taxonomy): domain Bacteria; phylum Vulcanimicrobiota; class JAJTBE01; order JAJTBE01; family JAJTBE01; genus JAJTBE01. The sequence continues at coordinate 17,951 of JAJTBE010000117.1, read as the reverse complement.
CACATCAAAAGAGGCGGAAAAGTCTGGATAAGAGTATTCCCCGACAAGTCAGTAACGAAGAAACCCGCCGAAACCCGTATGGGAAGCGGAAAGGGCAGCCCGGAGTACTGGGTAGCCGTAATTAAACCAGGCAGAGTGATGTTCGAAGTAGGCGGCGTCCCGGGCGACATAGCCAGAGAAGCTCTTAGAAAAGCATCACACAAGCTTCCTATCAAATGTGCTATTTTAGAGCGTGAAGGAATGGGTGGTGAAGCCAATGAAGGCTAAGAACATAGTTGAAAAATCGCGGGAAATGACCCCGCTGGAATTACAGGCAAAACTGAAAGAATCCAAGGAGGAGTTGTTCAACCTCCGGTTTCAGTTGGCAACAGGACATCTGGATGATTACAGCCGGATACGCCAGTTGAAAAAACAGATAGCCCGCTTACAGACAGTAGTCCGTGAACGGGAACTGGGACTAAGGTCTTAAACGAAAGGGGTGCAAAAAGTGAAATCACTGAAAAAAGTCCGCCAGGGTGTAGTAACAAGCAACAAGATGGATAAAACGGTAGTAGTATCCGTGGAACGGCAGTTTGCACACCCCATGTATCGCAAGATCGTGAAAAAGACCAAAAAGTTTATGGCTCATGATGAAAAGAACGAGTGTAACATAGGCGACACCGTAAGAATTATCGAATCGAGACCCCTGAGCGCCAGAAAACGCTGGATGGTAACGGATATTCTCGAAAGAGCCAAGTAGTCTAATGCAATATTATCCAAATCCCAAAGGGGGTTCAAAATAAAATGATTCAGCAGGAAACTCGCTTAAATGTTGCTGATAACTCCGGCGCAAAAGAGCTTCTCTGCATCCGTGTTGTTGGAGGCTCAACCCGCCGTTACGCCAGTGTAGGCGATATTATAACAGCGTCCGTTAAGTCCGCAATCCCTGGTGCAGTGGTGAAAAAAGGCGACGTGGTAAAGGCTGTGGTAGTAAGAACAGTAAAAGCTATCCACAGACCCGACGGATCTTACATCAAGTTCGACGATAACGCAGCAGTTATCATCAACGAACAGCTCAATCCCAAGGGAACTCGTATATTTGGACCAGTGGCGCGTGAATTAAGGGAAAAGCAGTTTACCAAGATCATTTCCCTGGCGCCTGAGGTTCTGTAAGAATAATCCAAAGAAAAGGACGTGAAGAAAGTGCCAAAGCTTCGCATCAAAAAAAGTGATAATGTAGTGGTGCTTTCCGGTAAGGATAAAGGCAAAAGGGCAAAGGTCCTTGAGGTAAATCCCGAGAAGGAAACAGTGCTGGTAGAGGGCGTAAATGTGATGAAAAAGCACACCAAACCCAGACCGCCGAAGGTTCCTCAGGGTGGAATACTTGAAAAGGCAATGCCAATCCACGCATCAAACGTAATGCTTGTTTGCCCGCACTGCGACAAGCCGGTAAGAATCAAAACCAGGGAGACCGGCGAGGAAAGAGATCGTGTTTGCAGAAAGTGCAAAGAGATCATATAGCCCCGCAACGAGTCTGTTAAGGAATTTCTGCGGTCTAGCGCGGAAGTTACCGACAAGGAGGTAAACCACTTAATAATGAACAGACTGAAAGAAAAATACCGGAACGAAATCGTTCCTCAATTAATGACAAAATTTGGGTACAAGAACACTCACCAGGCTCCGAGGCTGGAGAAAGTGGTTGTAAGCATGGGTGTCGGAGAAGCCATTGTCAACGCAAAGAACCTTGACACAGCAGTATCAGACCTTACGGCTATTACCGGGCAGAAGCCCCTTGTAACCAGAGCAAGAAAATCGGTGGCAGCATTCAAACTGAGACAGGGAATGAAAATCGGCTGCAAAGTCACCCTTAGAGGGGATATGATGTATTCATTCCTGGACAAGTTGTTCAATGTCGTGCTGCCCCGCATCAGAGACTTCAGAGGTCTGTCCGCGAAAGCATTCGACGGAAGAGGAAATTATGCCGTTGGTTTGAAAGAGCAGATAATTTTTCCGGAAATCGATTATGATAAAGTGGACAAAGTCCGTGGCATGAACATCGTGATGGTTACCACGGCAAATAGTGACGAAGAATGTCTAAACCTGCTGCAGTTAATGGGCTGCCCACTCAGAACCAGCTAATAAAACATCCGGAGGAATACAATGGCGAGAAAAGCAATGATAGAGAAATCGATGAGAGCGCCGAAATTCGAAGTCAGAAAGCATAACAGATGCGGTCTTTGCGGCCGTCCCAGAGGCTTTCTCAGAAAATTCGGCATGTGTCGTATCTGCTTCAGAACCCTGGCTCACAGGGGCTTGATTCCCGGCGTTACCAAGTCTAGCTGGTAAGGATGGAAGATTTACGGAGGAGGATCAAAATGACTATCACCGATCCAATCGCAGATATGCTCACCAGGATTAGAAACGCCAATACCGCATATTTGGAGCAGGTTGACATACCGGCATCCAGGCTGAAAGAGCAAATCGCGAAAGTTTTGAAAAAAGAAGGATTCATCAAAGATTATCAGCTTATCAATGCTGAAATCCAGGGTGTAATCAGAGTATTTATGAAATACGGCGCTGACAAGGAAAAGGTCATCACCGGACTGAAAAGAATCAGCAAACCGGGCCTTAGAGTATATGTCGGCAAAGACGAGATACCCCGCATATTTGGGGGCCTTGGAACGGTAATAATTACCACCCCCAAGGGCGTAATGACTGGAAAACAAGCCAGGAAAAAGGGCCTCGGTGGCGAAGTCCTGGCTTACGTTTGGTAAAGGAGGAAAGAGTATGTCCAGGATAGGGAAAATGCCCGTTAGCATCCCAAAAGGTGTTACGGTAAAATTAGATGGTGACCTGGTAGCAGTAAAAGGTCCCAAGGGCGAACTCAACTATACTCTTCCCAGAAACTTTAAGGTTGAAATGGACGCAGAGGCCCTTAAGGTCATCCGCCCCAGCGATACCAGAGAAGACAGAGCTCTCCATGGTCTCGCCCGCAACCTTATCCGCAATATGGTAGTAGGGGTATCCGAGGGATACACAAGAACCCTCGAAATCGTCGGCGTAGGTTACAAAGCTACTCCCCAGGGAAAAGCTTTGAAACTCTATGTAGGCTACTCCCACCCGGTTGTGGTAGAACCCGAACCCGGTATCGAACTGGAGGCTCCCTCCGTCAGTACCATAGTGGTTAAAGGGATTGACAAGATGAAAGTTGGACAGTTTGCTGCCAATGTTAGGGCAATCCGCCCGCCCGAGCCTTATAAAGGCAAAGGTATAAAGTATGCTGAAGAAGTCGTCCGGCGCAAAGTTGGAAAAGCTGGCGCAAAATAAGCAGGATTAGTTAATCGGAAAGGGTCGAGAATCATGATTATAAAAGAATCTCGAAACAGTAAACGCCTGGAAAGACACCGGCGGATAAGAAAAAGAGTCGTTGGCGACTCCGCAAAACCCAGACTTGTAGTCTTCCGCAGTCATAAGCATATATACGCCCAGGTGATCGATGATCTTAACGGAAAAACAATCGTCAGCGCCAGCTCCATGCAGGATATGGCAAAAGGCAAAATTGCCGACGAGATGAAGAAGAAGGATGTCGCTTCGCTGGTTGGAAAAGAACTGGGCGCTCTTGCCCTTAAAGCCGGCATCGAAGAAGTAGTCTTCGATCGTAATGGTTATAAATACCACGGCAGAGTCGCAGCACTCGCCGACGGCGCAAGAGAAGCCGGACTCAAGTTCTAAGGAGGAAAGTCAATGCATAAAGGTTTAAAGATAGACCCGAGCGATATGGAGCTCGAAGAACGGGTAGTCAAGATAAACCGTGTGTCCAAAGTCGTAAAGGGAGGAAAAAGATTTTCCTTCAGTGCTCTGGTAGTTGTCGGCAACAAAAACGGCATCGTCGGAGCGGGTCTCGGCAAAGCCTCAGAAGTACCTGAAGCAATCAGAAAAGGCGTGGAAGAAGCCAAGAAGAACCTCGTACAGGTTCCCCTTAAAGGCGTAACCATACCCCACGAGATCAATATAACCTTTGGAGCCTCCAGAGTCATGATGCTTCCCGCAGCACCCGGTACCGGCGTTATCGCCGGCGCAGCGGTTCGTGCCGTAGTGGAGCTTGCAGGAGTTAAGGACATTCTGACTAAATCATTAGGCTCAGACAATCAGATTAATACGGTTTATGCAACTCTTAAGGGAATGCAGTCCCTTAAAAGAGTAGAAGAAGTAGCCAAACTTCGCGGTAAAACAGTGGAAGAACTGTTGGCATAAGATACGGTCTGCGGTATGCACTGCATACCGCGGGGACCGGGTTCCAACATCCAGCTTCCTTAACGGGAGGAATTAGAATGAAGTTAACAGACATAGTACCGCCAGAAGGCGCAAGAAGAAAACGGAAAAGAGTCGGTAGAGGCGGTAAGTGGGGCAAGACCTGCGCCCGCGGATACAATGGTCAGAACAGCCGTTCAGGCGGCGGTAAGGGACCGGGCTTCGAAGGCGGTCAGACACCCTGGTATATGCGCTTGCCTAAATTCAGAGGCTTTAACAATATTTTCCGTCAGGAATACAGCATAGTCTCTCTGGACGACCTCGATGTAATCACAGGCACCAAAGTGGTTGACCCTGAGATTCTCGTACAGGTCGGACTTATTAAAAACACCGATCAGCCTGTGAAAGTTCTCGCAAACGGAACTATCAGCAAAGCTCTTACGGTGAAGGCTCACAAGTTCAGCGAGAGCGCAAAGAAGGCGATAGAAGAGGCCGGCGGAAAAGCTGAGGTGATCTGATGCTTCAAACGTTGTTCGCTTCTTTTAAAGTAAAGGATATCCGTGACAGGCTCCTCTGGATCTGTGCAGGATTCGCAATTTTCGTTCTCTCCGTGCACGTCAATGTGCCGGGTGTGAACCTTAAAGTCTGGAACCAGCTGCTGGAACAGGGAGTTCTGTTCCAGTTTCTGGGAATGTTCACCGGTGGTGCGCTCAACAACTTCGCCATCACCGCAATGGGCATTACGCCATACATTAACGCATCAATTATAATGCAACTATTAACGGTAGTTATACCCAAACTCCACGAACTTCAGAAAGAAGGCGGGGAGATGGGACGTAGAAAACTGGGACAGTATGTAAGAACTCTTACCGTGGTTCTCTCCCTTTTCCAGGCGCTTATGATGGTTCTTAATTTGAAGAATTATAAAACGCCCGGTGGCGAGGGTGTATTTATGGTCCCAACCTCAGGTTTCATGCAGTTTCTATATTTCACAAGCGTCGTTCTGGCGCTGGCAGCAGGAACAGCCTTCCTGATGTGGCTCGGAAACCTGATGACCGATAAAGGAATTGGTAACGGCGTATCGATGCTGATTTTCGCAGGCATCGTGCTCAGACTGCCCAATTACATCCATAATACATTCGTGCTCGCTGGCGTCAGAGGAGCAGAGTATTATATCGGATTGGTAGTCTTCCTCGGAGTTACAATTCTGCTGATTATGGGAATCGTTATGCTGACCCAGGGTCAGAGAAGAGTCCCGGTACAGTATGCGAAAAGAGTTGTGGGAAGAAAAGTATTTGGCGGACAGAGCACCTACATACCCATCAGGGTAAACAATGCCGGCGTAATTTCAATCATTTTCGCCATCAGCATTATGTATCTGCCTTCAACATTCGCCAACTTTATACCGCCGCACGCCACAGGATTTCTTGGAATGCTTAAAGGGTTTATAGAGGGTATTTTCAATCCCTCACACTTCATCTATAATGCATTTTACTTCCTGCTGGTATGCTTCTTCACCTACTTCTACTCAGCAATTACATTCAACATTGTTGATGTAGCAGACAATATGAAGAAATACGGCGGATTTATACCGGGTATCAGACCCGGCAGACCTACTGCCGAGTATCTTGAAAAGATACTTTCGAGAATTACCTTCATATCTGCCGTAAGTCTGGGCCTGATTGCAGTAGCCCCGACCTACATTATGCAGATAACAAATGTAAAAACTTTCTACCTGGGAAGCACATCGCTGCTCATCGTCGTAGGCGTCGCCCTCGACACAATGCAGCAGATTGAAGCTCGTATGGTTATGAGACACTACCAGGGATTCATGAAATAATGAAATAAGTGAAAGCGAAAAGGCGGGTTGGTTATGAGGATAGTAATGTTGGGACCTCCCGGTGCGGGAAAAGGAACACAGGCAAAAATGCTTGCCGAGAAGCTGAATGTACCACATATTTCAACGGGGGATATCTTCAGAGAAGCTATCCGAAAAAAAACTGACCTGGGACTTCTGGCGAAGTCGTTTATGGACAGGGGTGAACTTGTCCCCGACGACGTAACGATGGGAATTGTAAAGGAACGGATCAGTGAGCCGGACTGCCAGAAAGGATTCATCTTCGATGGATTCCCAAGAACCACGGCTCAGGCGGAAAATCTGGACGGAATGCTCAGGAATCTGGGCATTTCACTCGACCTGATTGTTGACATACAGGTGAGAGACGAGGAAATCGTCAGCCGGCTTGAAAACCGCCGATCCTGTCCCGCCTGCGGAATGGTGTATCATCTGATAAATAATCCGCCTGTAGAAAGCGGATTATGCGACTCCTGCGGAGAACTGCTGGTCGGAAGAGTGGATGACACCAGGCAGGTAATTCTGAACCGCCTCAAAGTATATGAGGAAAAGACCGAGCCTCTGAAGGCGTATTATTCCGGCAAGGTAGAAACAGCGCAGTTTGACGGCGCCCAGGAGATCGGCAAAGTTCTGGAACAGATTATGGAATACCTTGGAAGGTATCAGGGAAAAAGCGAAGTATTATGATAATTCTGAAAACTCAATCCGAGATAGGCATTATGCGTGAAGCGGGACTTATAAACCAGGCGTGTCATATGGAAATTAAGAATCATATACACGAAGGCGTAAGTACCTGGGAACTTGACAAAATTGCCGAAGAGTTTATCATGAAGCAAGGTGGAAAACCTGCCTTCAAAGGCTACCATGGTTATCCGGCAACAATAAACGCCTCTATAAACGAGGAAGTGGTTCACGGAATTCCCAACAGGCATAGAAAGCTTAAGAATGGCGATATAATCGGCATAGACCTTGGCACGATATGGAAAGGTTATTACGCCGATTCGGCAAATACATGGGCGGTGGGAGAGATTTCCCCCGATGCAGACAAGCTGATGAGAGTGACTAAAGAGTGCCTTTACCTCGGAATCAGCAAATGTATGGAGGGAAACCGCGTAAGCGATATATCCGCTGCCGTCCAGCAGCATGCCGAGTCCAACGGATTCTCAGTAGTGAGAGACCTGGTAGGACACGGTATAGGCAGGAAAATGCACGAGGACCCCAAAGTTCCAAACTTCGTTGAAAAACGCAGGCGGGACATAGATCACAAGCTAAAGAGCGGAATGGTCATAGCCATAGAACCAATGATTAATATGGGATCCTACAGCGTAGAAATATTGGAAGACGACTGGACCGTTGTAACAACGGATCGCAAGCCGTCAGCTCATTATGAACACACGGTAGCGATTACAAAAGATGGTCCTGTGATACTGACTGCGTCAGAAGGGCAAGAGCGGTTTGACATTGAAGAGTTTTCCGCTATAATAGGCAATAAAAGATAAAGTTAAGAAGGTGAATGCCAGTGGCGAAAGAAGAACCTATAGAAGTAGAAGGAACAGTGCTGGAAGCTCTGCCGAACGCTATGTTCAAAGTGGAGCTGCCCAACGGACACAAGGTTCTTGCCCATGTATCCGGGAAAATTCGCATGAATTTCATCCGCATTCTCCCCGGCGACAAAGTATCGATTGAACTGTCGCCTTATGACTTAAGTCGGGGCAGAATTAAATACCGGTATAAATAAGACCGTGGGAGGTTATTAATATGAAGGTCAGACCGTCCATCAAAAAACGGTGCGAAAAGTGCAAAATTATTGTAAGAAACCGCAAAGTAAGGGTCATCTGTGATAACCCTAAACATAAACAGGTTCAAGGATAGGAGGTGTAAACTTGGCTCGTATTGCTGGCGTTGATTTACCAAGGGAAAAGAGAGTCGATACAGCCCTTACCTATATATTTGGAATAGGAAGAGCAAGAGCTGCGAAGATTGTAGTCGAGGCAGACGTAACCGCTTCAACAAGGGTTAAAGATCTCACCGAGGAAGAAGTCTCCAGACTCAGAGATGTTATCGAGAAGAATTACAAAGTAGAAGGCTATCTGCGTCGTGAAATAGCGCAGAACATAAAGAGACTCATCGAGATCTCCTGCTACAGAGGAATTCGCCACCGCAGAGGACTGCCCGTAAGAGGACAGAGAACCCGCACAAACTCACGTACCCGCAAGGGACCGAAGCGTGGAGTGGGCATCCGCAAAAAGTAATTTTTCGCAAGTATTAATTAAACGGACTGCCCCGGAATACTACCTGCGTCATGCTGAACCTGTTTATGAGAAAACCGGTTCGGGATGACGCAACGGCAGAAGAAATGTCCGGGACAGCCCCTGTGACGCAGAAGCGTAAGAATTTAAGGAGGTTTAGCTATGGCTAAGAAAGGTGGAGCTCGTACCCGTAAGAAAGAGCGTAAAAATGTACCAAGGGGCGTAGCCCATATTCAGTCCACCTTTAACAATACCATAATCAGCATAACCGATCCTAATGGAAACACCCTTGCCTGGGGAAGCGCCGGCGTACTGGGATTCAAAGGCTCCAAAAAGTCAACTCCCTTTGCCGCACAGATGGCTGCCGACTATGTAGCCAAAAAAGCTCAGGAACATGGTGTCAGATCGGTTGAAGTGTATGTTAAGGGACCAGGCTCCGGCAGAGAAGCTGCAATCCGTTCGCTCCAGGCGGCTGGACTTGAAATCAGCTTAATTAAAGACGTAACACCCATTCCTCATAATGGATGCCGTCCGCCCAAAAGAAGAAGAGTTTAGTGAATTAGGAGGTTCAACATGGCAAGATATACCGGACCTTCCTGCAGACAGTGCCGCCGCGAAGGAGTAAAGCTCTACCTGAAAGGTGAGAGATGTTATTCACCCAAATGCGCAGTGGAGAGGAGAAAATCCGCTCCGGGCCAGCATGGTTCTGCCAGAAGAAAGCCCACACAGTATGCCATTCAGCTTCGTGAGAAGCAGAAACTTAAAAGAATATACGGCTTAACAGAAAAACAGTTTAAGCTTACCTTTGTTAAAGCTGAAAAGTTTAAAGGCGTAGTTGGCGAAAACTTCCTCAGCCTGCTTGAGAGAAGACTCGACAATGTAATCTATCGTCTTGGCTTCACAGAGTCCCGTAAACAGGCTCGTCAGCTCGTTAGCCACGGACACGTACAGATCAACGGCAGAAAGGTTGATATCCCTTCCTATCTGACCAGACCTGGCGAAGAAGTCGGCATAAAAGAGAATAGCCGTGAGATTCCCTATGTTAAAGAGGGAATGGAGAAATCAACCGCTAAAGTTGTTCCCGTATGGCTCGCTCTTGATCCCGCACAGATGAAAGCCAAAGTTATGGCCATACCTGCTCCCACAGACTTCGCCGACATTCAGGTCGACGAAAAGCTCGTGGTCGAGTTCTACTCCCGATAATCCTTCATAAAGGGGAGATATTATGATAGAAATCATGCCAAAGGTTGATTTCCGGGAAACAAGGGATAATTTCTACGGAAAGCTTATAATAGAGCCTCTGCAGAGAGGATACGGCACAACTCTGGGCAACTCGCTCAGAAGAGTGCTTCTCTCCTCGCTGTATGGCGCAGCTGTTACCCATATAAAAATTGAGGGCGTCAGACATGAGTTCTCAACAATTGAGGGTATAGTAGAAGATGTAACCGAAATCATTCTTAACATAAAGAGACTTCGTCTTAAAACGCTTACCCAGAAGAAGAAGACACTCAGACTCGAAGTAAGCCGCAGGATGGAAGAAATCGACGCAAGAGGCGGTGTGATTCTTGCCGGAGATATTACTCCGGATCCGGAAGTGGTTATTCTTAACCCCGAACTTCCAATCGCAACCCTCAACGAAGAGGATTCCGAACTGAAGATGGAACTCGATATCGAGATTGGTAAGGGTTATGTCCCGGCAGACCGTCACGAAACTGATGAACAGGTTCTTGACAGAATTCCCGTGGATTCACTCTTCTCACCCATCAAAAAGGTTAACTACATTGTCGAAGATACCCGTGTCGGACATATGACCAACTACGACAAACTCGTGCTGGAACTCTGGACCGACGGCTCAGTGCCTCCCCATGAGGCAGTAAGCCACGCAGCACAACTGCTTAACGGCTATCTCAAATTCTTCGTCGAACTCAAGCCCCCGGAGGAACATTACGAACCGGTTGCTGAGAAGAAGAAGGATGATGATGTCCTTGACAGATCCATTGATGAGCTGGGACTCTCGGTGAGATCTCTTAACTGCCTTAAGAGAGCAGGAAAGAAAACTCTCAGAGACCTCTGCGAATCAGAGGAAAGCGAACTGATGAAACTCAAGAATTTTGGTCAGAAATCACTGGACGAAGTAGCACAAGTGCTGCAGAAATTCGGGATGGACCTCAGAAGAACAATCGAGGTCGAAGTCTGATCAAGTTCAGATAATGATTATATAGCGGACAGGTCCGATTGCTATAATACTGGCGTGTCCGAATCCTGACCGGATTACCTATTTGGAGGTATTCAAATGAGACATAATTGCAGAAGCACACATCTGGGCAGAAGAACCGGGCACCGTATGAGCATGCTCAACAACCTGGCAACTTCCCTCTTTACCCATAAGAGAATTACCACAACCCATGCCCGGGCAAAAGAAGTCCAGAAGATTGCCGAACATCTTATTACACTGGCGAAAAAGGGAGATCTGGCTGCAAAAAGACAGGTTTTCAGATACATCCATAACAGAGATGTTGCCGCAGACCTTTTTGGCGTAATTGCACCTCAGTATAATGAGTCAGCAAATCAGGCCGAGAGAAAAAGCGGATTCACCAGAATTATTAAGATTGGACATCGCGTAGGCGACGCAGCTTCAATGGTCTTACTCGAACTTGTATGATCGAAATAAAGAACCTGGAATTTCAATATAATAAGGGCACAACGGCTGAGATTAACGCAATTAGCGGAATCGCAGCCGTTATTCATAAGGGAGAGTTTGTCGCAGTCCTTGGACACAATGGCTGCGGCAAATCCACCCTCGCCAAGCTTTTAAACGCTCTCCTTCTGCCATGCGAAGGGGAAATTTTTGTTGATGAAATGAATACTCAGGACCACGAAAAAGTTTGGGATATAAGAAAAAAATGCGGCCTGGTGTTCCAGAACCCTGACAATCAGCTTGTTGCCACAGTTATTGAGGAAGATACCGCCTTCGGTCCGGAAAACCTCGGTGTGGAGCCTGCGGAAATCAGGAAAAGGGTTGACAGTGCCCTTGACGCTGTTGGGTTGGGTAAAGAAAGAGCAAAGAAATCGGCAAACCTTCTGTCAGGGGGACAGAAACAGAGACTGGCGATAGCCGGAATTATAGTAATGCATCCGGAATATATAGTTCTTGATGAAGCGACATCCATGCTGGATCCCCACGGAAGAAAAGAAGTTCTTGATACAGTACACCGCCTTAACAAAGAGGAAGGTATAACGATTATTCACATCACCCACTCTATGGAAGAAGCAGCAGAAGCAGACAGAATCATAGTTATGGAAAAAGGTAAGATCGTTATGCAGGGTACGCCGGGAGAAGTTTTTTCGGAAGTTGAAGAGATTAAAAAACTCAGACTCGATGTCCCCCCTATGGCGGAGCTTGCACATATCCTGAGGAAAAAGGGATTGAACCTGCCTGAAGGCATTCTGCGGATGGACCAGATGGTTGAAGCCCTCGAAAGAATGAAAACAAAGCGGAATTAGGCTTCGAATGCCTGAATACACACAAAAAATCCTCAAATGCGGAATTCCTGTAACTATGTTAAAAACGCAGGGTTCAGGAATGATTTCATGTTATGCATTTCTGAATATTGGTTCTTCCGATGGTGAGGAAGGCTATGAGGGAATAGCACATTTTTGCGAACATATGATGTTTGCAGGCACATCAGGTAAGGACAGAAATCAGTTATACAATATAATCGGCGGAACAGGAGCCGGTTTTAACGCATTCACCCAGAGAGATTACAGTTGCTTCCATTTTAATGTTCTAAACGACAAATTTATTTCAGCTTTCGAAATTCTCGTAAAAATGCTCTTCTGCAGCGAATTTGATCCTGCTGTTGTTGAAAAAGAAAGAGAAATAATACTCAAAGAGATTGCTTACGAAGAATCCATAGAAGATAAGCGCATAATCAACTCATTTTACGAATATATTTTCCCTTGTGAATACAGCGCTCCGATATGTGGTTTTTCAGAAACCGTAAGGAAAATTGACATCGATACCCTCAGAATGTTTCATGATAAACATTACAGAACAGAGAACTTAAAAATCCTTATCATGGGAGATTTTAACGAAGATACGATTCTGAAAGCATCCGAATTTCTGATTTCAGAATATGGAAAAACTTTGGCAAACGGACGAAAAGCCACATTGAATCGGAGAAAACCGGTTGTTCTTCTAAACGATAATGCTGCGAATTGCATGATGATGAAAAAGATAGATGTTTCCGTCAATTATCTCTTCCTTGCTGTGAAAGCACCCGGTTGCGACAGTAAGGATTTTCTGCCTTTTATGATTTTTACGGAGCTGATTTATACCTCCGGCAAACTTTCGATTGAAAGCCTTCTTGTAAAGGAAACTGAAGGCGGAATATTTTGTGTAACTCCATACTATCTGTTTCGTAAAGATGGCGGTTATCTGGTGATAAAAGTAAGCTTCAGGTCAAGCCTTTCGGGAATTGGGGTTTTGAACCGTTTGAAAGCTGCTCTTGCGGAATCCCTTGACATAGAACTGTCAGAATCGGATGTAATGGAGTTCACCGCAACTGAAGCAACCAACCGCCGGCTTGGTGAGGAGAAGACGGATCTATTCGGAATCTGGGAATCTCAGTCTTTTATGAATATGAAGTTTAAAGATTTTGCCGGTTATGTTGACCTTATCATGAAAGTAAGTCCTGCGGAAATAATGCATTCTGCCCGGAAAATACTCTCCGGTGCCGATGTTTATGCCGCTGTTTTCGGAAATTCATTAGAAAATGAATTTTTACCTATAAGCGGGTTGGCAGTGGTTTCTGAAGATATGTCCGGGGAAAGCTCAGGAGTGGAAACACCCGGCGGGCAGTCTGTAAATGTATCATTAAATAATAAAGTGCCGGAAAAGCCGGAGAAATACCATTATGAAAATACCTGTGAAAAGTATTTCGAATATGTTCTTTCTTCAGGAGTTAAACTTATTGTTTCTCAGGATCCGAAATCTCATGTGTTTGCATCGTGTGTCACTGCCGGAAACAGGTGTTTTTCCGAAAAACCGGGAAAAAGAGGAGCCGCTGAGCTTCTCTCAGGCTTGCTGAGCGACGGTTACAGAGGAAAACCCAAAGAAGTCTGCCAGACAAGAGCCAATCTTGCCGGAGCTGTAATAAACACTGTCTATAAGCCTCCGGAAAGGGTATCTTCCTGGCTCGGGGGGCAGATGCTCTGCGTAAGAATAGAAACTACGGAGCAATACTCTCAAGAAGCTATGGAGCTTATTTCGAATACAGTATTCTTCCCAACTCCCGAAACCGGATATTTTGAAGCCAGAAGGAGTAATCTGGTTAAACGGTTTGAAGAAAACAGAATCAAGCCCGTGTATAAAGCCCACAGTAAGCTTTTTAACAAAATGCTGGGGCATCACCCTTACAGTTTTGATCCCGGTGGCATAGGAGATGAATTAAATAGTCTTGAAATTCCGGATATTTTTGAGCTTCATAAGGAATTATTTTCACCACGGAATCTTATCCTGTCTGTCAGAAGCTCCCTTGATCCTGAGAAGGTTTTTGAAATGGCTGAAAACAATTTTGGTGCAGATTTTGTGAAGCAGGAAGGAATTATTATTTCGCAAAATTTACCTGCTGTAATACCATTTCCCGTAAAGGAGAGAGCCGGAGTTCTATACGGAGCCGAAGGTGTTTCCGGAGAAAACTCTGCTGCTGCTTTTGCTCTGTTTACGGATATTCCGGAAAATGAAGAATCAGCTTTTGAAATCATAAGTCTGGCATTTGCATCAAATCTTGCTTTCAGGCTGAGAGATTGTGAAGGTTTATCCTACAATGTAAGTCCCGGATGGGAGCGAACCGGTTACGGTTCATATTATATAATGACTGCGGAAACAGATAGAAGGCTTCTGGACAAGACGGTTCAAATAATGACTGAATTTCCGGCACTATTCCGAAAAGAATTTATGAACAGCGCAAGCTTGAAAAAGTATGTGGAAATTCTGAAATGCAGTACATTGAGAAACCTCATGTCGTCTATTGGAAAAGCTGTAGCTGCGGCGGTTGATGTTTTACAGGGATATAAGCCGGGCAGGGGGCAAAGGATCCTTGAAAGCGCCGGATTACTGGATCCCTATAAAGTAATGGCGCAGGCGGAAAGATTTGTTTACAGCAGAATTGAAATGTAATGGTTGCAATATTATATCGGAGTGAAAACCTGAATTATGCCCTTTAAGATAATCGAACATAACGAAAAGCTCGCAAAAACAGAGAAGTATCTCAGGCAGCCCGGTAAGGGCGGCGCAGTGAGCGTCTGTCTGGTTTATCCTAACAGATATTATGTGGGGATGTCCAATCTCGGATTCTTATCCATTTTCCGACAGATATCAGAGCATCCTGATTATTTCTGCGATAGAGCCTTTCTCCCCGATCCGGATATTCTGCCCCTTTATAAAAACAGCAGGCGCAAGCTCATGGGGCTTCTCTCTGAAAAGCCTATTCAGGAATTTGATATAATTGCATTTTCCGTTTCCTTTGAGATGGATTATCTCAATATTCCCAAAATTCTGGAACTTGCCGGAATCCCTTGCGGGCGCAGGGAAAGAAATTCATTCCATCCCCTGATAATAGCCGGTGGTGCAGCGGTTTCACTGAATCCGGAGATTATTTCTGATTATACCGATGTTTTTGCCATAGGCGAGGCAGAGGACATACTGCCCCAAATTCTGGATAAGTATAGAGATTATGGGGGAAAGAAACGGGATGGGCTTTACGAAAGCTTTGCTGAAATCCCCGGTGTGTATATACCTTCCCTTTATGAAGTTACTTATGATTCCGGCGGCTTTATTACCGATGTTAAGACTAAATCGGGCGCCAGATACCCTGTAAAGAGACAGATGGTGAAAAATCTTCCTGAAGATTCCCATTCTGCCATTGTTACGCCGGAAACGGAATTTTCCGATATTTTCCTTGTGGAAATGTCCAGAGGATGTCCCTATAGCTGTAATTTCTGTTGTCTGAACCTCTATTCCCCATACCGGGTTCGAAAATTTGAAGATATAATCGCATCTATTGATCAGGGGAGAAATGTAACCGGAAAATTCGGTCTGCTTGGTGCTGCGGTTGGAAGCCATCCGAGGCTGGGGGATATTCTCTGCCATATTGAAAAAATCGGGGGGACAGTAAGCTTTTCATCACTGAGAGCTGATGTGCTGAAACCGGAAATCATCGGCAAACTATATGAACTGGGGCAAAGGACTGTTACCCTTGCACCTGAAACCGGATCCGACCAGTTGAGAAAAAGTATCAACAAGACTCTGAAAAACGAAGATATTCTCAGAACCGCAGGAATAGCACTGGATAAAGGTTTTATGGAAATCAGACTCTACTTTATGGCGGGGCTGCCCGGAGAAACCGATGAGGATATGGATGCTGCAGCGGAACTCATTGGCGGCGTTGAAACTCTTGCAAAACAAAAAGGTGCAAAAGTGATTGCAAGCGTTAACCAGTTTGTTCCCAAACCCGGAACCGCTTTCGAAAGAGAAGCATTCAGTCCAACAAAGGAAATTCATGAAAGAATGAAGAGAATGCAGAAGCCTTTTTTGAAAGGAAGCGCCGTTGAATTCAGAGTGGAAAACCCACGGGAAATGTTCCTTCAGGCTTTTCTATCAAGAGGGGGGAGAAGCTGGAGTAAATATATTGCCGAATACAGGTCTCTTTCTGTGTCTGCTCTCGGTTCAAAGCTCCGGCGGGTGGACGACCCAACCCCTGATTCTCTGGTTTTTGAGAGAATAGAAGATGGTAAAATTCCGCCCTGGGGCATAATAACCATTTAATTAAGAAACCTTAACGCAAACATGTAAAAAATGTGGTATTATCTGACGGTTTTTTAAAGGATTTTAGTCTCTTATCAAGAAAAGAGGCATTGGAATAATACTAAAATCATGGTGGTACAAGGCGTTTCCCTTGTCAATTTTGTTTTTTATGCTATAATTTTAACAGTTGCGCTGTAATCCCACTATTGAATAACTGGAGTGATTGAATTGATTACCAGGCGGAAAAAAGGTTTTACCTTAATTGAGCTGATGTTTGTTGTTGGATTGCTCGTTTTGATTATATCCATCGCAATGCCCAATTATATGAAATTCAGAAGAGTTCAGGCAATGAGGGCGGCAGCAAATCAGCTTCAGGGAGATCTTTCCCGGGCTTCAACGGAAGCACTCAAAAGTGAACAGTATGTTTATGTTTATTTCAAAACCGATACCGCCACCAACGCCCTTTATTATGAAATAAGCAGAGATTCAAGCAACACAGGAACAGTTGACGCTTATGACACTCTTGATCCTCTGATTACTTCCATAAAACCCTTTAATGCATACTCAGGTGCAAAGCTCTGGGGTGGTGGGGTAACGGCAGGCAACAGAATCGTTTTCGGAAAAGGCGGTTGTGTTGAAACAAGTATGACAACCCTGACATTTAACTCGATTTCCGGAACAGCTTCCGGCTATTACAGCATAATGATTAGCCCTTCAGGTGCACAGCTTACAGGCTCCACATTTGAAGTAAGAGTTTACGACAGTGGCAAAGTTGAGTTGAAACAGCTATAATTCTGATTCTCTCACGGGAGGATGTTAAAAATGAAACTGAAAAAGAAAAGAAAAGGTATTGCGCTGATATCAGTCCTGCTGATTCTGACAGCCATGATGGTTATGACCATGGGGTTTGCCAGCTATACAATGCAGGACTATTTCGTCAGTAAGACATTTCAGCAGTCAAATACCTGTTTCTATTTAGCTTCAGCAGGTCTTGATTATTTTGTTTATCTTTTGAAGCATAATCTTCTTGTATACCCTTATTTCCCTTATTCTAATGCACAGGTGATCGGTGTTAACTCCGGATCTACTGATTATGCTGGGAAGATATATGTTTTTGATAGGCATGGAACGACAAGTGCCACTGATTATCTTAATTGGAATATTACAACTGATATGGAATTCGGTAGTGCTGATAATGGTGGAAATCTATATGATAATAACCCCGCAGACGGAACAGTGGATGTTACAAAAGATTATCCGTCGAATTCTCAAATAACGTCTTCTTACGCCGCCAATAACTTTGATGGAAAATCTGCATCTTATTCACCTGGGCAGATTATTAATGTCTATAGTTCTAACGGATATGAATCAATAGTAATAAGTAGACTATCAATACCGGATGATTTTAAGGTGGCTGCCAATTTAGATGCTGGAAATGCTTGTGGTACTTTCAAAATAAGTGTTTCTATATCCGATAATGTTAGTTCAGGCGGTAATTCCTACCTTTATGTTACTTCAACTGGTTTGATCAGAAAGGTTCCTGATAGTGATTGGAATGCAGACCCAAAGACTTGGAATATTAGCAACTACCAAATTATATCGCGTAGAACCATTACTTCTAGGTTTCCATACTATAGTAGCAATATGACATTTGGAGGAACAAATTCACTATTTCACCTTGATAACGGATCTAATAGTACAATCACAATTGATACTTGGTTTGAGAGATTCAGATAAAAAATGAAAACACTTCTCAGTGTAGGAGGTTAGTGTAGAAATGCCCAATATGATGCTGCAAAAGATAAGAAAA
>JAJTBE010000169.1 GCA_021287065.1 Bacillota bacterium | reverse complement strand
CTACCAGCAAACATTATAACCAGAGGCTCGACAGACAATGGCTGGCGAACGCTTGTGGTTTTGAGGTTAACTGGCGGTTGGCGGAAGGTTGCTGCGGGAGAGCACATTGGCTCTCCCCTACAGTTGGCGGGAGTTTACCGCTTTTTTCGGGGATTTTGAGATTTGAGTTTGCAGTGAGGGCGAACCCTTGCGGGTCCGCGTCGGGCTTACAAAGCCCTCCTACAATCGCTGGCGAACGCTTGTGGTTATTGGGTTTACCAGCCTCTCAGGTCCAATGCCACTGAATTGGTAAAAACCACTCAAATCCCCAAACTCCAATGTCACAGAATTAGTAAAAATTTACCCAAATCCCCCAGCCCAATACTCTTGTTTTTCAAGGAGGGAGGTTCGGAGGAAACTTTTTTCAAAAAAGCGTGGTTACCTCTGAGGGTCCCCAAACCCCCCCGGTCGGTCTAAATCCCCCATGGTCGGTCCCCCAATTCAAAAGTTTTGGGAAGGAGGGTGCCTGCCCGCAGGGTGGGCGCGGGGAAACTTTTTTCAAAAAAGTTTTCTCCGGGAGCTGTGCAAACCGTTCCAATACTCGTGATCGATCAGACAAATTCATGCCTTAATTCATTGGCATCAGGGTAAGGGAATCTTCGCTGTTTTTTTCCATTGCCTGTGCAAAATATCCGGCAGCATCGGTATATTTTCCCAGCTTTTCACAGCAGACTCCCATATTAAAAAGAATATCACTGCTTTCACTGTTCTGTGTAAGAGCTTTCATGTAATATTCAAGAGCCTCTTCTGTTTTGTTAATACTGAAAAGACAATCAGCCGCTCTCCAGGCAGCTTCGGGATAATCGGGATCGATTCCGATTATTTTTTTGAAGCAGTCTGCTGCCTTTTCGTATTCTTCCAGATCGTTATAAGTATTTCCAAGACTATTTAGGGATATTATGTGGCCGGGGTCTGATTCAAGGGATTTTTCAAAGTATCTGACAGCAGTTTCCAAATCACCGCTCTTTACATACCTGATTCCGATATTATGCAGAATTAACGGATTGTCGGGGGCGATTCCCAGAGCCAGATTTTCATAAAACTCTCCTTCAGTCGGATTATTTAGTTTGTAATATGTATTGGCAAGGTTGTTCAGAACGCCGATATTCCCAGGATCCGCTTCGTGTGCTTTTTTGTAATACTCTGCTGTTTTCCTGAGATTACCCTTCTTCTCATAACAAAAAGC
Source organism: Bacillota bacterium (assembly GCA_021287065.1). Classification (GTDB taxonomy): domain Bacteria; phylum Vulcanimicrobiota; class JAJTBE01; order JAJTBE01; family JAJTBE01; genus JAJTBE01. The sequence continues at coordinate 1,685 of JAJTBE010000169.1, read as the reverse complement.
TAAACCAATCAGGCTTAATTTGTGTTCCTTTTCTTTTTTCAGGATTTTTCTGAAAAGTCTGATCGCATCATCAGTTTTACCTTTTTCCAGAAAAACCGAAGCTTTGCAGAAAAGGGCTTCTTTATCCTTTGGGTTGATTTTAAGGCATTTGTCAGCGTATTCCAGTGCTTTTTTCGGCTTTCCCATTTTCTGGAAACATTCGCTTATACTGCTGAGAATATTACTATCGAAAGGTTTGATTCCGATGAGTTCAAGATAAATTCTGAGAGCATCCGGGTACCTTTCATACTGGTAAAGTATGCCGGCGGCACTTTCTTTCAAATCCATATTTCCGGAGTTTTCCTTCAGCAGTTTTTTTATATACCCCGCTGCCTGCCTGATTCTGCCGGTCTCAAAGTAACACTCTGCCAGAGATAAACGGATCTCGTGGTTTTCGGGATAAAATTCCAGATATTTTTCATAATGTCTGACAGCTTTTTCAAATTCTCCGACAATATCAAGCCCGCAGGCAAGATGAAATAATGTTTCCTTTCTGCTGAAACTATCCGGTATGAGTTTGTCAGCCTGAAGGTAATAGTCTGCAGCCTCCCTGAAACTGTATGAATGAGAATAACAATAGGCAAGATCGACCAGAGCAGCGGGAAGTTCATCAACTGTTGCTATTTCAACCGCCTTTTTGCACAGTTCAAAAGCTTTATCCGTCATATCCGCCTCAAACAGGACAGAACCGCACAAACTCAGAAGCAGGGCGTTGCCGGGTTCATTTCCGCTGAATTCAAGTGCATATCTGACAGCATCCATATAATTTCCCGAAAACATGCAGGCTTTCAACAGCCTTTCTTTTAGAAGATAATTAGTTTTGCCCATTTCATAAAGTTTAATGTAAACTCCAGCTGCTTTTGAATCCTGATCGGAAAAATAATAACAATCACCCAAATCAGAGAGAGCTCCCGCATCATCGGGGTTTTCCGCAAGAACAGCAAAACAGCGTGCTTCTTCAGCTTTGTAATCCGGTTCTTCTTCTGTTCCAATATTTTCAATATCTTCAGGTTTAATTTCGGGTTTAGTGCTAATTTTATTGTTGTTTTTCATTGTATCCCTGTCTTTGTAGCTTGTTTTGTGTGAATGGGTATTCTGCAAAGCTGAAGCTTTGCGCTACTTGGGTTTTATGGGTTTGCCTGTTTTATCAGGGTTATGAATTCGGGGTCGTTTCTGATATTGTCGAAATATGGATCTTCTGTTATTTCTATGGTGTTGTCGGGTTCAAGCTCTATTGCTTTATGTAAATATTTAAATGCGGTCTTTTTATCATTCATGAGAGAATAACAGCAGGCAAGGTTGTATGTTGATGGTTCGTTTTCCGGATCTATACTGATTGATTTTTTGAAATATCTGACAGCCTCCTTATAGTCTCCCTTATCCATATAAGCAAACCCAATATTGCCTGCTAACACAGGATCCCCGGGGTTGATTTTCTCACAGATTCTGTAATATTTAAAAGCTTCATCATATTTTTTCATTTCTACAAGTGTCTTTGCGAGGTTTGTTGCTGCACAGTAATCTCCGGGAGTTTTTTCAAGAGCCGTCCTGTAATTTTGTTCAGCTTTTTCATAGTCGCCTTTCATTGACCAGACATTTCCAATCATAATATACGCTGCAGAGTCTTCCGGTCGTAGTTTTATAAG
>JAJTBE010000081.1 GCA_021287065.1 Bacillota bacterium | reverse complement strand
ACAGGTTATGACAGCAAAACCCAGGATGTTACAGTAGAAGCTGACACAACAGTTACAGCTACCACAGTAACCCTTACAACAACACCCACCACTGGTGTTACTCAGTGGGTCTCAAAGAGAATCAACCTTCCCGAAGTTAACGAAGCACAGGATGCCGATGTTTCAAACGACGGTTCAAAAGTAACCTTCGCCAGCAATGGTAACGTAATCGTTAACTGGAACAATCCCTCAACAACACCTTACCATATCTATGTATGGACAAGAGCCACAGGCACCATCACCAGAGTCTCAAACAACAATCTCGTACCAGGTTCAACAGCCGGTGCCAATGGTGCTTCACAGTATCCCGCCATCAGCGGCGACGGTGCTTATGTAGTTTTCAGATCAGTAGCAACCGATATTCTTGCTAACGGTCTTGCAACAACCAACAATGGCGACATCTTCATCGTCAGAATTTCTGACCTTGCAACCGCCAGAGTTTCAAACTCAGCAGCCAATGCCAACAATGGCGGCGACGCTGCATCAAACAACCCCGACATCAATGGCGACGGAACCAAAGTTGTTTTCCAGTCACTGGCAACCAACATTGGCAACATCACCCACACAGCCGGCTACAGCCACATTTATTATGTAACAGTAACCGACATGGTCCCCGGTGTAAGAAGAATGCTTGACATTACCCTTACATCAACCCAGGGCATCGGCCTCCAGGGCACAGTAGGTGCTCCTACAACCGAATCACCCGAATCAGCTTGCCCCATAATCTCCTATGACGGAAGATATACAACCTTCCAGTCAAGAGCTTGCATCGATGCAGCTACCGGACTCGTTGGAGCCAACATTGTAGCCAGCGGCGGACCCACACTTCAGGACGCTGCAACTGTAGCCCGTGAGTCAACAACTCACATCTACAGAAACGACATCAATGCTGATCCCGCAACCGGTTGGAATATCCTCGTCAGCAAACACAATGGCGCTCTCGCCCAGGCTCCCGGCGGAACAGCCACCAATGGCGAAGCCAATGGAACACCTACCTGCCAGCTTCCTGTAATCAGCGAAGGCGGTTCAAGAATAGCATTCCAGGCAACTTCAACAAACCTCGGCAACACTGCTGCCGCAGCTAACAACATTTATCTGTGGAACCTCAACAGTGCCGCCCTTACCTACGTTTCAATTCCTCTCTCAGGAACAGTTGGAACAAACACCAATGCAGTCATCGACAGAACCGGTCAGTATGTTGGATTCCTTTCAACAACAGTCGGCCTCGTCTCTGACGTAACAAACAACCTTGCCAGATTCTATGTAAAAGACGTAAACGCTGGCACAAACACCTATACCCTCGTTTCAAGAGGCTCATCAGACCAGGTTCCCGATGTAGCTTGCTCTTTCCCCTCAATGAGCGGCGACGGCAACTATGTTGTTTGGGACACAGCAGCCAAGAACCTCACCAATGACAGCTACACCACAGGCAGAATAGACGTTTTCGTAAGAAAATGGAAATAAGCCTTAGGTTAAGTAGCTTAACCGGAGTAATCCGGATATAAGTAAAAAAATCCCCCGGGAAACCGGGGGATTTTTTGTTTTTAGTTTTTTTCATGTTATCTGTTTGCATGAAGGAAAAATAATAATCGCCTTGAATGTTATATTGTCAAAATGTAATTATAATTTTGGTTTGTTTATTTTACATTTTAGGAAGGGAGGGAGACGGGGAATACCCCTTCACAAACAGCAGATCAGGTCGGTCTTTCAGGACCGCCCCAATATATCATAAAAAAGGAGTGTTCAGATGAAAAAGAACATAAAGCTCTGGATGTCGTTTACCTTCATAGCGCTCCTGGTTGTACTTTTTCCGGCATTATTCTTAATGTCAGGCTGTAATGTCAGCGAAGATGGAACAAGTAGCTCCACAGGCGGAAATAAAGGAAACGTAACCGGCGTAGTAACTGACGCCACCACAGGAAACCCAATCGAAAACGTAAGCGTTACTATCGTAGAAGCCACAGAAGGCGCCCGCGCAACCATCAGTGATCAGACTGATGCCGACGGAAACTATCTGCTTCAGAATGTAAACGCTGGAGACCAGACAATAACCGGAGTCATTTCAGGTTATGCCAATTACACCGATACAGTAACAGTAGTCGCCAAAGACACAGTGAAGAAAGATATCGCAATGTCACTGTCAACAGGCGGATCTATTACCGGTGGCGTAGTTAACGGCGTAGACGGAATTAAAGTGGCCGGAGCCACAGTATATGTCGGCGATGTCGTTGCAATCAGCGATTCCGACGGACTTTATACACTCAATGGAGTAGCAACAGGAAACCAGGTTCTCAGAGCCAGCGCTTCCAGCTACATCGCTTATCAGAAAACCATCACCGTAACAGCAGGCGAAACTCAGACAATCGAAATCGATATGGCTGAAGTTACACCCAGCACACCCGCTTCAGGAAAAGCAAACATTTACGGTAGAGTTATCGATAGCAGCGAAAATCCGATTTCAGGAGCCAGTGTTCAGGCATTCTCAAAATCAAGAGAACCCGAAGCCAGACAGACAACAACTCCTACCCCCGTTGCAACAGCAACAACAGACGGAAACGGAACATACACTCTGTCAGACATAGCCCCCGGCACCTATCAGCTCACAATCACCAAGAGCGGTGCTACATCAACAACCAGTGTAACTGCAACCTCTGACGAAAACAACAGAGCCACAACAGTAACACTGGGAGTCAGCCCCACACCCACAGCAACAGCTACATCAACTGCAACCGCATCACCCACAGCTACCAGCACAGGTACAGTTACCACAACCTGGGTGTCAAAACAGGCATCTGACTCAACAGGTCAGAATTCCAAAAATGCTGATGTTTCAGATGATGGCGGTAAAGTTGTATTTGAATCAACCGGTAAGATGCTTACCAACGATAGCCCTGCCGGTGTGTCTCAGGTTTATCTCTGGACAGCTTCTTCAGGTACAATCATTAGACTTTCTAACAGTACCACAGTTGCGACTTCAGGTGGTAATGCAGCATCAACAAATCCCTCAATAAGCGGAGATGGTAAAGTTGCAATATTCACTTCAGTTGCAACAGATATTCTTGCATCAGGTGGAGCTTCACCCAACAATGGCGACCTCTTCCTCTGCAACCTTTCATCACAGCATCTTACCAAGGTCAGCCTTAAAAACACCAATACCGGTGTCGGCGGAGATGCAGCATCAGATAATGCCGACCTCAACGGAGACGGCACAATAGCAGTATTCCAGTCACTGGCTACAGACCTCGGTTCAACAACACATACAGCAACCTACAGCCACATTTATTATGTAGCTGTTACAAATCCCGCAACCGATTCACCCACAATTGGAACCAGAAGAATGCTCGACATTTCAACTGGCCTTACTGAGGGTATAGGCGATAACGGTGCCGGTGGAGCAGTAAGCCCCGCTTCAGCAAATCCCGTTGTTTCTTATGACGGAAAGTACACAGCCTTCCAGTCAAGAGCAAATAACATCTGCGCAGCAGGTAATAACCCGGTTGCAACAAGCACAATAGTTCATGTTTATCGCAATTACATCGACGGAGCACCCGCCACAGGTTGGAACATTATTGTAAGCAAAAATGGCGCAACCCTCGGCAATGGCAATTCAACACTCCCCACAATCAACACCGATGGTTCAAAAGTTGCTTTCCAGACAGTATCAACAAACCTCGGTCTCGGAGATACAGATGCCCTTGCTGACATCTATCTCTACAACTTCAACACAACAGCTCTTTCATGGGTTTCACAGCCCCTTACAGGAACCAAAGGAAGCTCAACAAAACCCTCATTTGATAAAGCTGGCAAATACATTGTGTTCCTTTCAGACACAATTAGATTGGTTCCAAGTGTTACGAATGCAATAGCCCGTCCTTACATTAAGGATACAACAGTTGCATCAAACACCTACACCCTCGTAAGCGGCTCATCAGGACAGGTACCTGAAGCAGCTTGCGATAATCCCATAATGGCCGGAACAGGCAACCATGTTGTCTTTGAAACTGCTTCTAAAAACCTTACAACTGACAGTTACGCTGGAGCGACTACATTGAATGTATTCATCCGTAAATGGCAGTAAGCTGTAAACTATAACGAAAAAGCCCCCTTTACCGGGGGCTTTTTTATTTTGGCCGAATCTATTTTATGATTGTTATTGTCCAGCTTAAATGATATAATCTCAAAGTGAGAGTATGCCGGGTGATCGCAGAGTAAAATCTGAGGAAAGTCCGGGCTCCGCAGGGCAGGGAGCCGGGTAACACCCGGCGGAGGCGACTCCAGGGACAGTGCTACAGAAACTATACCGCCTCATTTATGAGGTAAGGGTGCAACGGCAGGGTAAGAGCCTGCCGGCAGCAGGGTAACTTGCTGCGTCAAGGTAAACCCCTCCCGGAGCAAGACCTGATAGGGGGCATAGATAACGCTGCAAGGCGGGATCTGCCGGTTGCCCGCCGGATAACCCCGGGTAGGTCGCTGCTGGGGAGTTTTAGCTCCCCGACGAGGCGTTCGGAAACGGGCGTCCAAGAGAAATGATCATCCAAGACAGAACCCGGCTTACAGGCATACTCTCACTCTAATGCACATATCCGGTGTCAAATTCAAGACTATCCAGATCATCCATCTTCGCAATCGTTCTTATTATAGGCTTCAGCCTTCTGGGAACCTTCATCAGATTTTCTTTTATCTCATCATGACTTGCTGATTTTTCCTTAACTCCGGTAGCGTAGTTTATACCAAAACCGATAAGAGAGTAGGGGATACCCATTTCAGCAGCCAGAATCACTTCAAAACCTGCAGTCATGCTAACCGCAGTGCATCCGATCTGTTTCATAAGCCTGATTTCGGTTCTTGTTTCAAAACGGGGACCAACACTGTGCGCATAGCATCCGCCGTCTATCAGAGCCACTTCCGCTTCTTTTGCCGCTTTCTTTATAATATTTCTGAGATTTTCAGAATATGGGCAGGTAAACACCAGATGAGCTGCAGACTGCCCCACTTTATCAAAAAATGTACAAATTGAGCCATCCGGAAGCCTGTTGTGGGGAAAATAGAGATCATCAAACAGTATCGGTTCTCCCGGAGGTATATCAGGATCAATAAGCCCTGTTACGGAATCGCCCACAATGGCGCAGACTCCTATAGTCTTCATAGCGTGGATAATAGCTTTGGGGTTGAGCACAGAGGCAAGCCTGTCTTTTTTGATTCCATGCCGGGGTATCCATGCCACTGGTCTGTCAGAAATTTCACCCATCAAAACTTCCTGAATTCCATAAGGGGTATCGATTTTTTCAGTTGTAAAACCCTGAATCTCCTCAAAACTGTAAAAACCTGAACCCGATGTGATGCCAAGAGTCTTTTTCATAATCATCCTCCCTTGTTTTCATTTTTCATAATTGATTATTCGATTCAGGCTGATAAACTCCCGCGAAACAGAATTAAATGAGATTTAAAGCCTGAATTCCTGATTTAAAGGGGAATTTTTTAAGGAGAAGAAATTATAAAGTATGGAAGTAATAATTTCCCATATAGGAGCGGATTTCGACTCCCTCGCTTCAATGATAGCAGCCCAGAAACTTTATCCCCGGGCTAAATTGTATTTTACCGGTCCCCCGGAGCGCGCTGTAAGGGAATTTATGAACCTTTACAAAGATTTTATTCAGGTGGAATACGCAAGGGACCCTAAACATCTCAATATAACCAGATTGATTATCGTTGACTGCCGAAACCCTTTCAGGCTTGGCAATTTTAAAGATCTCGTAACAAGCCCCCAGGTTGAAGTTATTATTTTCGACCATCATCCTCCATCTCAGGAATGTATAAAAGGCGACATAAACGAAGTGGAAATTGTCGGCGCCACTGCCACAATGCTCATGAAAAAGCTCATCGAAAAGGAAATAAGGCTTTCACCTCTTGAAGCTACTGTTATGGCGCTGGGTATCTACGAAGAAACAGGCTCCCTTCTCTTTTCATCCACAACCCCTGATGACGCCCGTATGGTTGCGGAACTGCTGGGTATGGGGGTCAATCTTCAGACTGTATCTGATTTTATTTTTCAGTATCTTAACGAAGAACAGAGAAAACTCCTCAACGACCTCATTCTTTCTTCCTATGTTCTTAAAATCAAGGGATTTCAGATACTCATCGCCAGAAGTAAAACGGAAAAATTCCTCGAAGGTGTCGCTCTTGTTACCCACAGACTAATGGATCTCGAAAGAATGGATGCGGTTTTTATAATAGTTGAAATGGGCGACAGGGTCCATATGGCCGCAAGATCCATCAGACCGGCAATAGATGTAAACCATGTAATGAAATTCTTCGGAGGCGGAGGCCACGCAACAGCTTCATCCGCAGTGGTCAAAGGCTTGTCCCTTACCGATATTGAAAATAAACTCAAAAAAGCTCTTCAGAGGAGCGTAATTCCCCAGACCAGCGCAAGGGATATGATGTCCCATCCTGTCAAAACCATTGAACTCAAAGAAGATACATCCCTTAATAACGCCTTCGAAGCAATGCAGAGATTCGGACACTTCAGCCTTCCTGTAATGAAAGACGGAAAACTTACGGGAATAATCGACAGAATCGATGTTGATAAAGCCCGCTCACACGGTTACGGTAACGCCCCCCTCTCGGTTTATATGTCAAAACCTGTGGTTACTTCTCAGGCTGATGTTTCTGTTTTCCAGCTTCAAAGCATTATGATGGAAAAAGGAGTCAGCTGCCTCCCCATCCTCGACGGAGAAAACCTTGTTGGAATAGTAACACGACAGGATGTTCTCGAAGCTATCCATAAAAGAGATCTGAAAGCCCACAAAATCGAAAAACCCATAGACAGACTGAAAAAGCTTCCTGAACACATAAGAGAGCTTCTCATAACCTGCGGAAAAATCGGCGATAAACTCAAAATGCCCGTTTATGTGGTGGGAGGCTTTGTCAGAGATCTTCTTCTCGGCGTCGAAAATCTTGACATCGATCTTGTTGCCGAAGGCGATGGAATCCTATTCGGAGAGTATCTTGCCAAACATCTGGGCGGAAGGCATAAGTTTCATGAAAAATTCGGAACATCCATTGTAATTCTCCCCGACGAAATGCATATAGATGTTGCTTCATCCCGTACAGAATATTATACAAGGCCTGCAGCTCTGCCTGAAGTAACAGAATCATCAGTAAAACAGGATCTTTACCGCAGGGATTTCACCATCAACGCCCTTGCTATCAGGTTAAACCGCAGATATTACGGAGAAGTCCTCGATTTCTTCGGATGCCGGAAAGACCTTGCCAACGGAGTTGTCAGAGTCCTCCATCCCATGAGTTTTCTTGACGATCCAACAAGAATCCTCAGAGCTGTTAAATTTGAACAGAGATACCAGTTCAGAATGGATCCGGGAACAGAAAACCAGCTCAGGGATGCACTCTCAAAAAATATTTTCGACCATGTGTCCGCAGAACGAATCAGAAACGAATTCATAGAAATTCTTCAGGAAGCAAGACCACTGCCCACCGTTAAAAGAATGGACCAGCTCAAAATACTGAGACTTATCCACAAAAACATCAATCTCGATTCCCGGATGATAGAAGTTTTTGAAGCTGCGACGGGAGCCATAGTTCAGTTCAGTGAGCTTCTGAAAAAAGAAGGGGCTAAATCCTGGATTATCTATTTCAATGTCCTCGTAATGAGGCTTGAACCCAACGAAATCAAGGAAATCGGCGAAAGATTCCATGTCCCCGGTGATATTATCTCCAGAGTAAGCTTTGATAAGAACCGGATTCACGAAATAATAAGAGTCCTCTGCTCAAGAAATCTGAAAACAAGTGAAATATACAGAATTCTTGACGGCCTTTCCATTGAAACAATGATATTTATCATCGCAAGAACAAGAATGAGAGGCGTGGGAACAAGAATTCTCCAGTATCTGAACAATATCAGACACATAAAACCATTGATAACAGGAGAAACCCTGAAAAAATGGGGAATAACCGCAGGACCGGCATATAAGGAAATCCTGCGAATCCTGTTCGACGCCCAGCTCGACGGACAAATCAAAACAGAATCAGGCGCAAGGGAATTCTACGAATCAAGATTAAAATCACTGGTGGTTGCTGATAAGAAGAAAAAGAAGAATGGTTAGAGGCAATGCCACTGAATTAGCAAAAAAACTCAAATCTCCAACCTCATACTCCTGTTTTTCAAGGAGGGAGGTTCGGAGGGCAACCTCGCTTTTCCAAAAAAGCGTGGTTCCCTCTGACGGTCCAAAATCCCCACGATCCCCGGTCGGTCCCAAAAGCCCCAGGTCGGTCCCCAATTC
>JAJTBE010000054.1 GCA_021287065.1 Bacillota bacterium | reverse complement strand
ATGTGAGGACTCTGTTTAAACTTAAATTATTATGAAAGGGTGGTAAGTTGGAAAAATATTTCGAAAATTTTCTCTGAAACACCGGTTTCCCCAATTTTTCAATATTATAAACAGATAAATCTTTACGTCCCAAAGTAACCAGCATTTTTTTCTTTTCAATGCAGCTTATATGTCGGGGAATCAGATGAAAAAACCGGTTATATATTTTTCCATCAGATGTTTTGATCAAAAGGATTTCATGGCCGACATCCTTTGTTGTAGCTGCTACAATCAAATAAGTATCAAGGTCAGAAAAATACAGACCAGATGGCCCATCATAATAATAGTCAATTGGAAATACAATCATCCTTTTACCGGAAAAATCATAATACCCTGATTTCTTACCATCGCTTACTGACAAAAATTTTCCAGTGTTTGAATAGCTAATCTGGCGAATGTCACTGCCTTCATCATATATCCTGTGAAACCCGCCTGATTTGGACAAAGATATTATATATACGGATTTTTTTGTTGCAACAGCAACTTCATTACTGTCGGGAGAAATGGAGACAGATTTCATTTCTGCATTTTCAGGAAAATCCGTCTTCTTAATCAAAATCCTGCCACCCTTGCTGATCTCAACAGCATTTGCAGGAAAACCTCCGGCGGACAACATTATTAAAACAACAAAAAATCCCATTGTGTAAATATTAATGCCAGTCTTTAACAACCGGGAACCTGATTTCCGAATCTGAGACATTGACAGCCACATCCTTTCTGTTTATTCAGCGAAGGGATTTCATTCCGCTTTAAAACTCAACCTTCTCCGTCTTCCCGGTTTCCAAATCCATAATATACAGCCTGTAGTTTTCATCCTTATCCGGGTCTTCAGACCTGCAGAACACAATTTTCTTCCCGTCGGGGCTCCAGGCTGGCCAGTTATTATAACCTCCGTTGGTTAGTTTAATCTGCAAATCACTTGTTGAGTAGCCCTGAAAGCTGTTTTCCCCTTCAGCTTTTTTCAGATCGAAAATATAAATATTGCTTGTATAATCCTGGTATACTTCAAGATCAAAAGCAACATCCAGAAGTTTTGTCATATAGTCGGAACGGGAATATGCAACCTGCTTTCCATCCGGAGAAATTGCCGGATTTACATTTTTCCCGATGTTTCTCATGGTTATTCTGTGTTCATATCCTCTGTCGCTCAGGAAAAACAGATTGTTAGAGCAGGTTTCAGCTTTGCAGACAATCAGCAGATTGGTTTCAGGTGAATAAACAGGATTGTGATCGAGGACTGAATTCTGATAAAACAGAAATTCCCGGGTCTTTGTATTATAATGGTAAACTCCCGTATCACCCCCATCTGCACCGGAAAAGCTGGCATAAAAGAGTATTAAGCCATTCTTACTCCAGAAAGGATCATCATAACTAACAGACATGCCTGAATCTCCATCTTTGCTCATATATGTATAAAAAGAGGAAATATACCGGAAAAGATCTTTGCTGGAAAAAAGGGGAGCGGAAGTATTGCTGTTGAGCTTACTTATCCTCAGGGAAGACCTGTCATCTGCTGCAAACAATATTTCACTGCCGTCAGGGGACCATGAAGGGTGCATTGCCCTGGGTATTTCCCTTATGATTTTCCTGTCTTTCAGCCTGAGAATGCAGACAGAGGAGCTTTCGTTTTTGTCATCAGTCTTAACGGTTCCGGTGAAAGCAATATACTCTCCGTTTGGAGAAAAACAGGGGCTTTCACAGGAAAAACCGGTTTGCTCAGCCCATGTTGATGAAATACTGATAAAACAAACAAAAGTTATGGTATAAATGATTTTACGGAACACGGAAATATTGATATGGTTTGCCATAAGTATTTACCACCTTTTCTGAACTTTCAATTTTCAACTCCTGATCATTACCCCATTGTCACTGAATTAATAAAGTTTTCTCCAAATCCCAACCCAACACTCTTGTTTTTCAGGGAAAGAGGTTCGGAGGAGACTTCGCTTTTTTAAAAAAACGCGGCTTCCTCTGACGGTCCCAAATCCCCAAGGTCCCCGGTCGGTCCCCAATTTCAAAAGTTTTGGAAAGGCGGGTGCCTGCCCGCAGATTCAGTAGTAGTTAAACTATGAGAACCGGCTATATCGCCTTTATAAATAGTTCAACGTTTTAAAACTCAACCTTCTCCGTCTTCCCGGTTTCCAAATCCATAATATACAGCCTGTAGTTTTCATCTTTCTTGGGGCCTTCAGACCTGCAGAACACAATTTTCTTCCCGTCGGGGCTCCAGGCTGGCCAGTTATTGAAGCCTCCGTTGGTTAGTTTTTTTATATTGCCGGGTGTAAAGCCTTTGTAGCTGTCGTTGTCGTCTGTTTTCTGGAGATCAAAAACATAAATATTGGTTGTGTAATCATTGTATTCTTCAATGTAAAAACTGCCTTCCAGCAGGCTTGTCATGTAATCCGAACGGGAGTATGCAACTTTCTTTCCATCGGGAGAAATTGCCGGAGATCGATCTTCCCCTACCTCTCTTTTCGTTATTTTCCATTTATGTCCGTCTTCGTTCATAAAAAACAGATTAATGGAAATCGTTTCTGCTTCACTGACAATCAACAATCCGGTTTCAGGAGAAAAAGACGGATTACTATTCAGCAACGATCCGGGATGATACAGGAATACCCTTTGTTCAGGATTATATCTGTAAATTCCGGACTTTTCAAAATTATAATTTGGAAAATGAACAGAAAAGTAGATATTATTATCTTTAGCCCAGAAAGGATCATCATAGCTTATTGCCATATCCGAAAGACCTTCTTTAGTCATATATGTATAAAAAGCCGACAGATAACGGACAAGATCTTTTCTTTCAAAAAGCTGTTTATTATCCCCTCCGGAAGCCTCTGTTACAAAGATAAATTGATTATCTTCAGACACAAAAACCAGTTTTTTGCCGTCAGGGGACCATGAAGGATGCATTGCCCTGGGTATTTCCCTTATGATTTTCCTGTCTTTCAGCCTGAGAATGCAGACAGAGGAGCTTTCGTTTTTGTCATCAATCTTAACGGTTCCGGTGAAAGCAATATACTCTCCGTTGGGAGAAAAACAGGGGTTTTCACAGGAAAAACCGGTTTGCTCAGCCCATACAGATGTAATACTGAGAAGAAAAACAGATATTATTATAACTAAGGTTCTATGGACGACGGCAATATGGATAAGCTTTGCCATATTTATTCCTCAATTCTGTAAAAAAATATAAAGCCTGACGATTGTATGACCGGTTGTGGTTTGTTATTGCTGACCTTTTTGAAAATGAATGCAGTCAGATGTTATCTGAACTTTATTGTGTTCAGAATTAATTCTTTGAGTTTTTTGTGTTCCTCGCTTTCAACACCACTCGTCGTAAATGATACACAAAGATAACCGTTGTATATTTTTTCTTTCGCTGTATCAATAAGAATCAGGGTTTTAGTATAATCAGCATTCTTTTTTGTGAATGTCCAGGTTTTTATGTATACCTTTCTGTTTGATAGTTTCATTTTTCCCTCAGATAACACCCTGCATTTTGAAATATCGTGGCGTTTCGAGGGCGTATTATGGTTCGTTACATTCTGCATAATGTCGCCGTC
>JAJTBE010000050.1 GCA_021287065.1 Bacillota bacterium | reverse complement strand
ATTTGTCTGAATGCTCACGAGAATTATAACTACACGCCAAGCTCCCGGAGAAAACTTTTTGAAAAAAGTTTCCTCGCGCCCACCCTGCGGGCGGGCACCCGCCATCCCAAAACTTTTGAATTGGGGGACCGACCGGGGGGAATGGGGACCGTCAGAGGGAACCACGCTTTTTTGGAAAAGCGAGGTTGCCCTCCGAACCTCCCTCCTTGAAAAACAAGAGTATTAGGCTGCGAATTTGAGCGGTTTTTTACTTATACGGTGACATTGGGATATAACCCAGGAGCAGGCGGAGCCTGCGATTTGGTGAGATTGACGGTTGATTTACAGGCTGTGGGGGGGTCGGGGGGAAGCTTTTTTCCAAAAAAGTTCCCCCTGAAAAAAACAATCCTATCAAAGTGGGTTTCCCTCCGGACCTCCCTCCTTGAAAAACAGGAGTATCAGGCTGGGAATATACAAATATTACTTCTCTTCCCTATATCTGATCTTTCCGTTCATCATTACAAGGATCGGGAGGGATTTGTGGATTTCTTTTGCCGGAATTTTGAAGATATTCTTCCTGAGGACTACCAGATCCGCATATTTTCCCTTTTCTATGCTTCCCAGTTTTTTCTCCATGCCAAGTTGTCTGGCTCCGTTGAGGGTGCAGGTTTTCACCGCCATTTCAAGGGAAAGGCACTCATCTGCCGGGGGAAGGGGGGTCATGCTCAGTCCTGAGCCTTCAAATGCGGTTCTTGTATGGGATTTTTCGATGTTATCCAGAGGATTTGGAGAATCCGACGCGGGATAATCGCTGCCCTGTGTTACGATTACTCCCTGCTCCGCCAGATGTTTAAACCGGAACTGTTTTTTGTAAACATCCTGGTTTATATACTGAAGGGCTACTGGATAGTCGAAGAACCATGAGCCGGTGGTATTGACAAAAACTCCGGTTTCTCTGAACTTCTTCATATCCTCATCCCTTGCAGACTGGACATGGGCAAGGGTGATGCGGGTGTTTTTGCAGCCTGCAGCCCTCAGAACAGCGGCAGCTTCCAGAGCTTCAGACACTGCCTTATCGCCTATGGTGTGAAGGTGAATATCAATGCCCTTCGCTGCTGCTTCAAGAAGGGTGTCGTGGTATATCTTTTTTCCGTACATTATATCCGGAGCTGTTTTTGTATCCACATAAGGCTCAAAAACCGCAGCTTTTCTTGTTTCAAAAGTTCCGTCGGTTATTAGTTTAAGAGTATTAAGGCGCATACGGTCGGTGTTGTATTTTTTGAAAACGGCAAGGCATTTTTCAACAACGCCGGGAAGGTCCGATTCGCTGGAGACATAAACCGCAGCACCGAAGAAACGGATGGGAAGTTTGTCCTCATCGGCATTCTGTTTGATTTTTTCAAAAACCTCGTCAATGTCTTTAATACCGGGGACGCCTGCATCAAAGACGGTTGTTATTCCGTAACGGGACAAAAGCTGGAAAAACGGTTCCGCATTTCTGATGATTTCCTGGGAATTGATGAGTTTAAGCTTTTTTATAACAACCATAGAGGCAGCTTCTTTTATTGCCCCTGTAGGCTCACCGTTTTTATCCCTCACAAATTCGGATATACCCGGTTCGGGATCGGGAAAATCCTTTGTTATTCCTGCCTGCTTCATAGCAGCGGTATTCATCCAGCCTGCGTGGGCGTCATTTGAAAGAAGCACAATGGGTTTATCAGGGCAGATTTCATCCAGCATTTCCCTTGTTGGCCCTGTTGCAGGGAAAAGATTGTTGTCCCAGCCGAATCCGAAGTAACCTTTCTGATCAGGATGGGCGTCTATATATTTTTTAACATCCGCAAGAACAGCTTTGATCGATGAATTATCACCGATTACTATTCCACCGGAAATCACCACGGAAAAAATCGGGTGGCAGTGAGCGTCTATAAAACCGGGAAGCATCAGTCTGCCTTTGAGATCGATTACTTTTGTGTTTTTTCCGATGTATTTTTTTACATCCTTACCGGAACCAACAAAAATAATTTTTTCACCGGAAACTGCAACAGCCTCTGCATGGGGCTGTTTTTCATTTACGGTATAAATATTGCCGTTTACAAAGGCAAAGTCGGCGGCAGTTGTATGCGAGGCATAGCTTATGCCGGAAAACACAATTATGGCAAGGATTGCCGTTAACAGAACAGGATATATTTTTTTCATTTCCGTCACCTCATAGTATCAATGGGCGGTTTCAACAGGGAACCGCCATAGATAAAGGTTAAACGAACCGGGGTTTTACCCTTTGAATCAGGGAGGTGGGAATACAGGGAGTTTTTGTTGTGACGGGCGTAATACCCATGAATTAAGGTTTGGATTAATCTGATCGCTCACGAGAATCATATCCGCATGCCCAGCTCCCGGAGGAAACTTTTTGAAATTGAGGAACCGAACGGGGGAGTAGGGACCGTCAGAGGAGACCACGCTTTTTTGGAAAAGCGAGGTCTCCTCCAAACCTCCTCCCTTGAAAAACAAGAGTATTGGACTGCGGATTTGAGTATTTTTTACTAATTCAGTGGCATTGGGGTTTAGGGGCAATACCCATGAATTAAGGCATGGATTAATCTGATCGCTCACGAGAATCATATCCGCACGCCCGGCTCCCAGAGAAAACTTTTTTGAAAAAAGTTTCCTCCGGACCTCCATCCCAAAACTTTGGGAATTGGGGACCGACCGGGGGGAATGGGGACCCTCAGAGGGAACCACGCTTTTTTGGAAAAGCGAGGTTACCCTCCGAACCTCCCTCCTTGAAAAACAGGAGTATTGGACTGGAAATTGGAGTAGGTTTTACTAATTCAGTGGCATCGGGGACAGGCGGGGACGGCAAAGCAGAAGCTTTGCGCTACGTTTTTTTTTGGAGAGATATTTTAAGGAGGTTTTATTATGACTGAAAGGCCGCTTAGCGAGATTAAATTTCTTGTGTTGCATCATTCGGTTACTTCGAAGGATGCAACTATCGATCAGATCAGGGAAATGCACATTGCCCGGGGTTATTCTGATATTGGGTATCATTATCTGATTAACTCCGGCGGATTGAAAGAGGGCAGAGGTATCGGATTCAGGGGGGCGCATGCCTTGTCGGAAAAGGCTCCATATCTCAATACCGATATGAACCGCGCAGGGGTTGGGCTTTGTATAATCGGGGATTTCAGCGAAGGGCCGCCTGATGATGCTCTTATCAACGAAGCAGCTTTTACTGTTAAGCGGATAGCCGGGAAGCTGGGGATAAAGCTGGACAGAAAGCACATTATCCCTCACGGTTCTGTTTCTTACACAGCCTGTCCGGGAAAGGGAACTATGGAAAAGCTCTACGCAAAGCTTGAAATTTAGAGGGGAGGCACTATTATGGACGATCTCACAAAAATAATCACACCGGACAATTTTGCAATGGTTGTTGCAGTCTATCTTCTCATCAGGTTTGAAAAAGCGATAAGGAGCCTTGGGGAGGAGATGGCGAAATCACTTGGTTCTCTTGAGGATAAGCTTGAGTCGAAGCTTGATTGTGTGGAAAAAGCTATAGGGCGAAACAACAGACTCCTCGGTATTGTTCTGTTTGGCCAGGGAACGAAGGGGATTCAGGCCGCAAGGGAGGCTGAAGCTCAGGAGCTGGTTTCCGCAGCATCAGGCAGCGGTAAACAGGAATAAAAAAACAGGAGGTTACAATTATGGATGGTACAGTTTCAATTTCTTCATCGGCAGTCTGCCCCCACTGCAGGAATAAGAGTGCTCCGGCAGGGAGCTATGTGGCGGTTCAGGTGCCTGTGCCTGTAAAGGTGCGGGTTCTTTTTTTTAATGTGGCGTTAAGCATCAATACAGAGATAAATTATTGCCCTGCCTGCGGTTATCTGAAGGTTAATGCGGCTCAGAAATAGTTATTTGTCCAGTTCCATCAGTATGTCAAGGAGCAGGGGAATTCCGAATTTAAAATTTTCGACTCCTATTCTTTCATCATTGCCATGGGCGGAATTATACTGGCTTTTTGTAGCTTTGTAAGGTTCAAACCCATAACTTTTTATGCCGAGGGAGCGGTAAAATGATCCGTCAGTGGAGCTGAACATCAGAACAGGGACGGTTTTCACGCCGGGAGCTTTTTTCGAAACGGATTTTGCTATCGCTTTTACCATTGCGGAATCAGCCGGGGATGATAATGTTGGGGTATATTCATCCACAGAAACCTTAACACCGGGATCCCCGGAAAGCTTCACTATTTCCCTGATAAAACCGTCTTTGTCGGTTCCGGGCATAAGTCTGCAGTCCAGGCTTATTGAAGCTTCGTTGGGGATGATATTTACTTTATCGCTCCCTTTGAGCATTGTTACAGCTATTGTGTTTGTCATAAACGCATTGATTTCGGGATCTTTGGCAAGTTCAGCCTGAAATTCCCGGTTTTTGAGGGATTCTTCCGTATTACCTTTCCAACCGGGGATTTTTTCAAGAGCTTTCACGCCGACTGCATTTTCAACCATGCCTGCCAGTTCAGGCAGAATAATGAATTCAGGTTTTCTGTTTATTATATTTCCCGCAGCTTTTACTGCTTTGTTTACGGATGAATCAGGGAGAGGAACCGACCCGTGGCCCGGTTCGCCTTTAAAAGTGAGGGTAAGCCACAGAGGGGTCTTTTCGCCTATGGAAACGGAAACTCCGGTGATTTCCCCTTTGTCGTCGCAGGTGATGCTTCCGCCTTCATCGAGAAGGTATTCTGCATTTTTGATCAGGTATGAGTATTCACCGATCATTTTTTTCGAACCGATGGAACCGCTCTCTTCGTCTGAAACAGCGAGAAAGATTATATCCCGTTTCAGTTTTATATCTTTTCGCTTTATGTATATGAGGGTCATAAGATCAACTATGCCTTTGCCCTTGATATCCATTGTTCCCCTTGCATAGATCATCCCGTTTGCAATCTGAGCTTCAAAGGGAGGGTGGGTCCAGAAACCGGCATCTGCTGAAACCACATCCATATGGTGGAAAAGAACAACAGGTTTCAATTCTCCGTTTCCCCTTACCACCGCAAAGACATTAGCCCGGTTGCTGCCCAGATCTATGATTCTGTTTTCTATCCCTTCCCTGTCGAGAATTTTTTTGAGAAAAAGAGCTGTTTTCATCTCATTGCCGGGCGGGTTTGTGGTGTCTATGGCAAGATACTGCCTGAAAATATCCACAGCTTCATTAAGAAATCCGGAGTCAGGCACTTCAGCTCCCGCTCCGGAGGATGATTTTATTTTTTCCGCTGCATCAGCAAAACCATTAACATTCATAAAAAACAAACCTGCCAGAATAATTGTGATGGTGAACAGAACCGTTTTTCTCATTTGTTGTTTCCCCCCAGTTCCTTTATATGTCTGTCTTTCTATTCTCTGCAGCCAAACCCTGTCGGGTTTCTGCAGCTTAGCAGTTCAGGAAGGTGATTTTATGATATTTTCCAGCTTAACAGACCTTTTTTATGACAAAATAAGAGAAACCCCGTCTAATACAGCATTTTCCAGGGATAAAGTCAAAAAATGGCTCAACGAAGCTTACTTCAGCTATCTCAACAGTTATGAGTGGAGCTTTCTTACCACTGAGGAAGAACTCCGGAATGTTTATACAGTAGCATCAGCGCCATCGACGGGAACAACCCTCTATCCCCTTTCCACGGAAGGAATGACCGGAGGAATGAGGCTAAGGATTTACAACGGAGATTCCTTTCAGCAGGTTCAAATCCGTTCGGTTTCAGGAGAAACTGTGAGCCTCAGAGAGCCGGGGCTTATGGGAACTGTGCCCGAAGGAGCGCTGATTACCTCTCCTGTGATGTTTCTTCCATTTGACTGCGGCAAACTTTTATCTGTGGAAATTCAGTCTTCTTCAGGCACAGCCCGAAGACTGACCTGCCTGCGGAACGAAGAAATTCCATCATTCACAGAAATTTCAACAACAGGCTTTCCTTCAGTCTATATTAAAGCAGGCAGAAACAGCGCAGCGGAAGGATTTCCCACAGGAATAACAGCCCAGAGCGGCACATCTGCCGGTAAAATCGTTATGCCTTCTTCATACAACACGCCTGACAACTGGTTCGCAAACTGGAATCTAATCAACATGACCCGGGGAACTGTTTCACGGGTAACGCAGCATGATGGAACAGCTAAAACCCTGGAAATATCCCCTGTATCAGAATCTCAGACTTCCGGCGACTCCTTCTATCTCAGGGCTGATTTGGATCAAATCTTTGTCTATCCTGTGCCGGACAGAGTTTTTAAATTCACTGTCCGTTATCGCAAAATCTGCCAGCCCCTTGTATCAGACACCGACTCCCCTGAAACAAGCCTGAGCTGCGACGGTTCGTTTCTTGCTGATTATGCGGTAAGCGAAGCTCTTCTTGCGGACAGAAACACCGAGTTGGCAACATTATACCGGCAGAAATTCAACACTGCCCTGGATGAGCTGAAAGCGCAGGATATTTTTCCGCCCGACTACCTTCCCGGCTTCAGATACAGGAGGTAAAAAAATATGGTTTCTACATACGCCATCCCCCTCGACAGGGGCTATGCTTCCGGTAATTTCGGACCCGACATCCCCGCTGGTTTCTGGCTTGGCAAAAATATGATCTACAGGGAAGATGGAGCACTCCGGTGCCGGCACACATACAAAATCCCATCAGGCAACAAATGCGGACCTTCAGGCACAAATATAATCGAAGCTTATCCCGGAGGAAATATTATCGCCATTTCCTCATCAGGGAAAGCCTATTACAGGGATTATAACGACGGCAGCTACTGGAACGAATGCACATGGACGGGAAGCGGAGGAGCGCCGTTGATTGGCAGCGGCTACAGAGGGTTCTGGGGAATTCTCAACCAGACTCCGGTTTACACAAACAGAAGCGATTTTCCCTATCTCTTCACAAATAACGGAACTTCATTTTCATATCTTGCAGGAGGGGAATCAGGAGCCTTCAGATGCTATTTTCTCAACGAACACCAAAACAGGCTTCTCCTTGCAAGAGTATCATCAAACGGCGCAATGATCAGCTATTCCGATGTGGATGATATAAACTCCGGCTACACCGGCAATTATGTTTTTGCAGGGGAAAGCAGCGAGGAAATCACCGGAATACACAACCTCGGCGGAAATATGATTATCCTCAGGGAAAAATCCATCTGGGCAAAGCTCGGATCATACAGCAAACTTACATCGGATCAATTCCAGCCCGTGGCAAGAGGCATATCCTCCCTCTGCGGAAGTTCAGCTTCAGGCAGAAACTCCATCTATTTTGCGGATGTTTCAGGCATAATCGCTTACTCAGGCGGAGAACAGAAGAAAATTTCCACTTTTTCCGATAAAGAATGGAACACAAGAAGCACTTCCCCCGGAGCACCAAACCCCAGACTCTCATACTGGCACGCAAAGGACTGGCTCTGGCTGACAGACGGCCAATCCTACGAAAAGCCTATGGTTTATGACGCAGTCAGAGGTGTTTGGTACCGATTCACAGGATTTTCACCCCAGTGTTTCACCGAATACTCAGGAAAACTGGCTTTTGGCATGTACGGAGCCGCCAACTGCGAATATCTTTTTGAATACGGCATAGACACAGGGGAAACCGGCGCTGTTGAATCAACCATACTTCAGGAATTACAGACGCCTTTTCTCAACCCCGGAACACCTTACGGAGAAAAATATCTGAAAAATCTTCTTCTTGATACATCAGGAGTGGATAAAATTGAGATATATCTGCGAAACAACCCCTCCGCACCGGACGATTTTCCCAACAACCCCCAATACACCATATATCCTGACGGGGATGAATCCAGACTTTACTTTGATTCTTCGGTCAAATTCAGGGAAATCTCCATCAGGCTCACCGGCAGCGGCAAAATGATTATCAAATCCATTGCGGTTCAGTTTGAAGAAAGGAGATAACACAATGGGAAACATCGGCTCTTTTTCTCCGGGCAGCAACCCGGACACAGACCGCTTCGCTTATTATCTCGGGCAGATTATTAACTCCGACGGCGGTATAGTTATCGATTTTATTGAGTCGGACAATCTCTTCCTCGGCAAGTCAGCTTCAAACAAAACCCTTTTCTTCAATGTAAACGGACTGGAATCTCCAAATCCGGGAATCCGCTGGAACAACAACGGAGAAGCTGTGGAGTTTTCCTCAGGGGGAACTTTCTGGCAGCCTTTAAAAATGCCATCCACCATTGACGGAAGCGGCATTTCAATCTCTTACGGCACAGACACCGCTTCAATCTCCGTAAATACCGGCGAACTGATTGCACCCCTTCAGGGGCTTACAGTTGAATCAAACAAACTTAAAACCGACTTCGGCTCAGGGCACAATCAGTCTGCAAGAGGGGATCATTCACACAATACCGCTCTGGGAGACATTTCCGATGTCGATTCGGGTACTCCGACCGCCGGAAATATCCTTACAGCCAACGGAACATACTGGAACAGTTCAACACCCCATAACGCCGGTATAATGACCCTATCAGGAAGCCAGACTGTATCAGGGGGCAAAACATTCTCTTCGTATATGGATTTTCAGGAAACATCACCTCCTGATGCACATCCTGAAAACACAGCCAGAATCTACGCAGAAGACGACGGCTCCGGCAAAACAAGGCTCTGCGTCAGATTTCACACCGGAGATCCTGTCATTTTAGCTGCGGAAGTATAGTAAGGGGGAAAAATGAACACCAATTTTCAAAACAGGGTCATTATCGGAGACTGCCGGCGGATTCTGCCGGCTCTCCCCGATTCAGCCTTCGATTGTGTTATGACATCCCCTCCATACTGGCAGCTTCGCGATTACGGCAATTCACTCCAGATTGGCAGGGAAGAGACTATCAGCGAATACATCGGAAATCTGGCTGCGGTTTTCCACCTTGTAAAGCGGGTTCTCAAAGACTCCGGTTCACTCTGGGTTAATATGGCGGATCAATATATCAGAAAAGACCTCTCTGCCATCCCCTGGCGCCTGATTTTTACCCTCAAGGAGCAAGGCTGGATCTTACGGAACACCCTTATATGGCACAAAACAAACCCAGTGCCGGCATCGGTTAAAGACAGACTCAATCAGGATTATGAATATCTGTTCCACCTGACAAAAAAACCGGATTATTATTATGATCTTGATTCCGTAAGAATACCTCACCGGACAGAATCCCGCTTTTCAAATAAAATTACAACTCCGGACGGAAAAAAAGGGCAAAAGCCCCAAGGCAGGTATTCGCACAACCCAAAAAGACAGCCGGGGCATCCTGATTCCAGGGCGTTTCATCCCCTTGGAAAAAACCCGGGCTGCATAATCACAATTCCCCCAAAACGCAGCGGAAACAGACACCCCGCATCTTACCCGGAAGAACTCTGCCGAATCCCCATCCTCACAACCTGCCCCCCTGGGGGAATTGTCCTCGATCCATTCTCAGGCACAGGCTCAACCCTGAAAATGGCGGCTAAACTGGGCAGAAATTACACAGGTATTGAGCTAAACGAAAATTATACCGGTTTGGCAGAAGAAAAACCCGTTTTACGAAATCAGGTTTCCAAATAATCCGATACAGGAAAGGAGAATTAATATGGGATATATCGACTGGAGTAATGTTCTCGGAGAGATCGATCTGGATTTTCTCAACCCCCTTCTTAACGAAGTTTCCAATGTATATGATCAACAGTGGAAAGACACAAAAGAAGACCTTATAACTTCCGATCCTTACGGCTCCTCAGTCCGTGAAAATGCCCTCGTTGACGCAGCGGCAAAATACGGTGGCGAGGCAGCAGGGGAAAAGGCGGATATACTCACCAATTTTTATCAGGCAATGCTCAATAACAAATTCAAAAATGAAGCAGAAGAACAAAAAAATAATTATGATGAACTGAAGGATGAATATGAAAATTATCAGGATGAGCATAAGAACAGCGTTAGTTCATCAGGTATCGGCACAAATCTCACCAGAAGCGAAATGAGGCGTCTATGGCTTACAAATCCTGAGCAGCATCCTTACTGGAGTTTGTACCATAAACCCGCAACCACCTCAAGCCAGTCCACATCAGCCAGCAACTCAAACCATACCTCATCAGCCCAGAGCAGCGAGCCATCAGGGTTCACCATATTAAACCCGTCGTTTCTCAACTCAGGTATTTTCGGGGGAATTACAGGCTTGTCCGGGGATTCCTACGGATACTCATCAGGCTCCGGTTCAGGCACCACCGGAGGCAGCGCCGGTTATACAGGTTTTACGGCATTTGACACAAGCACAGGTTCAGGAGGCGGCACCGGAGGATGGATGAATATCGGTGCAGTTCCTGATGGAATCGGTGTTGGAATGGATTTTGCCATGGATTCCCGCTCCCGTTCAAAACCTTCAGGCTCCACAGGAAGAAATTTTTCAACAGGGGCTTCTTCAGGAGTCAAATCCCGGAGGGTATTCTGAAACTTGTTTTTACCCCGGGATCATAATATAATAATCAGATGAGCAATTTAACGGAAAACAATTGTAAAACAGAAACCGCCCTTCCACTCACCGGTTATATGGAAGAATTTACCGGTATGGATCCGGCGCGTTTCTGCACCCCCGGACACAAGGGAAATGCTGTTTCAGGAGGATTGTCAGGAGCACCGGACAGTCTGTTTGGTTACGACATTGCCGACGATGTAGCTTCAATCCCCCGGAAAATCAGGGAATCTGAAAGTTATGCCGCACAAATTTATAATACGCTGAGAACCTTTTATCTTGTAAACGGCAGCACGGCAGGGATTCTTGCAATGTTTCTTTCTGTAATCAAGCCTGGTGAAAAGGTGGTTATCGGCAGAAACTGCCACAGGTCCGCTCTGTCGGGTCTGGTTCTCTCCGGTGCGGTTCCCGCCTATGCACTCTGCGACATTTCCTCAGAAGGATTTCAGCTCAACACTACTCCTCAGGCAGTGGAAAAAGCGCTTGATCAGAATTCTGATGCAAAAGCAGTATTTATAACATCCCCTTCTTACTGGGGAATTTGCGCGGATATGGAGGAAATAGGGAGAATCTGCAGGGACAGAGGGGTATTTCTTCTTGCGGATGAAGCCTGGGGGGCGCATTTCCCGTTCGGAAAGAATTTCCCAAAATCAGCAATAATCTGCGGTGCTGATCTTGTGGTTCAGAGTGCCCACAAAACACTGCCCTGCCTGACGGGTACATCACTTCTGCATATATGTTCATCAAAAACGGACCCGGTAATGGTAGAGGAATCACTGGCGCTGGTTCAGACGACAAGCCCGAATCTTTTGTATTATTTGTCGCTGGAGCAGGGTATTAACAGGATGAAAACCGATGGAGGAGCAGCTCTGAAAACTGCCGGGGATACAGTAGTCCGGTTCAGGGAAATTGTAAAAAAGGGTAAAACTTCGTGCAGCCTTCTTCAGGGATGCTGTCCTTCGGATATTTATGAAATTGCACAAAAAAGGGGATTCGGAACGGATCCCCTGAAACTCTCTCTTTTTATGGATCCTGTGGAAACAGGGATATCAGGTTCTGAACTTGCAGGATGGTTCACTGATAGCTTCGGAATTATCCCTGAGATGTCCGATTTCAATACTATTATTTTTCTCCTTACAGGCTGGGAAAAGAAACATCATATTGACAATCTGGAAAAAGCTTTAAAAAACCTATCTGATGAAAATTATAATTCCGGTATAAAACACAGAGGTAAGAAATATTCTTCAGTTAAGATACATCCGGAAGATTCCTGCTGCCTCCCTCCGACAACGGCAGTTTCGCCGAGAGCAGCCCATTTTTTCCCAAAAAAGCAGATAGATCTGGAAGAATCAGAGGGAGAAATCTGCGGCGTACCGGTTGTCCCCTACCCTCCGGGCATACCGGTTCTGATGCCCGGCGAAATTATCAATGCCGGAACGATAAACATATTGAAAAAAACAGCATCTGCGGGGGTAAACATAAGAGGAATCGAAAGAAACCGGAATGGGTGGATGATAACTGTGCTGGACGATTAGTTTTCGGCAAAAATCGATTTGCGGAAACCGGTATCGGAAGAATGTCCGCAGGAAACTTTTTCAGGGATAACGTTTTTCGGGGAGACTGTTTTTCGGGGGGACTGTTTTTCGGGGGGAACTTTTTTGAAAAAAAGTTCCCCCCGAACCCCTCTCAAAAAACTTTCATTGCATCATTTTTCTGCTCTCTTTGATTTTGTTTTCTGCATACTGAGTTTTAGTAAATTTTTCTTCTTTTTCTTTCTTTTGGAATGCTGCCTTTTGCATACCGACTTTCATTGCTTTGTTTTGTTTTACTTTTTTGAAATCTGCTTCGCAGTTTTCAAAAAGGTTAGCAATTGGGGGAAGTATCCCCCAAAACCCCAATGCCACTGAATTAGTAAAATTTACTCAAATCCACAGTCCAATGCTCCTGTTTTTCAAGGGAGGAGGTTCGGAGGAGACCTCGCTTTTCCAAAAAAGCGTGGTTCCCTCTGACGGTCCACAAACCCATCCGTCCCGGTCCCCCGATTCAAAAGTTTTGGGAAGGAGGGTGCCCGCCCGCAGGGTGGGCGCGAGGAAACTTTTTTCAAAAAAGTTTTCTCTGGGAGCTGGGCAAACCGCTGATGAGGTTGTTTGTCGTTTGGGTTTGTTTTGGGGCGAACCTGCGGGTTCGCGTCGGGGTTGCAGAGATTGTGTAAAAACTCTCAAAACTGGTGTATATTTTTTCTATTTGTACAGGAGTTTTCATGCCTTAATGGAACTATTAATGTATTATTAACGGGTGCTCTGAAAAACTTGAAGAGGTGCTATTATGAGACATAA
>JAJTBE010000036.1 GCA_021287065.1 Bacillota bacterium | reverse complement strand
AGGGTTTGGGAAACGAGCTTTTTTCAAAAAGCGGGTTTCCCAAAAAAAAGAATTTTAGATGAGCCCCTCGCAGAAAACATAATTCAACCGAATAATGGCATGGATTTATCTGATCGCTCACGAGGGTTGTATCGGTTTGCCCAGCTCCCGGAGAAAACTTTTTGAAAAAAGTTTCCTAGCGCCCACCCTGCGGGCGGGCACCCGCCATCCCAAAACTTTTGAATTGGGGGACCGGACCGGGGACCATGGGGATTTGGGGACCGTCAGAGGGAACCACTCTTTTTTGGAAAAGCGGGGTTTCCTCCGAACCTCCTTCCTTGAAAAACAGGAGTATTCGGACCGGGAATAGGAGTGAATTTTACTAATTCAGTTATATTGAGCGGGGGCAGGATTCTGCCCCCATTACTCTCTTATTTTTGTCAGTTATGCCTTCCTTTTTGTCATTGTTACACAATGACAGGCGCAGGAGCAGCACAGGTCGTAGGTTCTGGCTACCATTTCCACTGTCAGTTTTGCTTCTTCATCGGACATACCCACAAGGGATGGTCCCACAGCTTCCAGATCTTTTTCGAGGTTATAGACATGGTGCGCAGTGGGGGTAACAATATCTGCAAAAGTCACATCGCCTTTTTCGTCAAATTCGAAGCTGTAGTAGAGGATTCCACGGGGCGCTTCTGTTATGACCGTTCCTTTGCCCGCTTTGGGAACAGCTTTTGGGCGTTTTTCATCCTTCATGCCCATTTCCTTCAGTTTCTGCAGAATATCCGCCATTTCGTCCACTGTGTGCATATACTCAACTGCATGGGCGGGATAGACTGAGAAAGGCATGTTTTCGTGGAACCATTCCGGTCCTCCCCAGAACTTTTCCGCTAAAGCTCTTGCATCGGGTGATAGCTGATTCCAGTTGAGTACCACTCTGGCAATGGGACCTGCCATAAATGTCTTTTCACCTTCGAGATAATAGAAAAGTGCATTGGAATGGCCTACATGTTTGTTCCCAAGAACTTTATCGTGTTCTTCCGGGTCCACATCAAGACCGTCGGTGGATATAAGATTGCCGTAGTTCATAGCATATTCATCATCCTGATGAATGGCGAGGAGATCAACTTTCCGTTTATAGTCGGGCATTTTCAGGGATTTTACCACTTCTGCGATTTTCCACGCTGCCTCTTTTGCTTCCCTGAGTCTTTCAAGAAGAGGATCAATCAGCTTTTTATCAGGCATAGCAAGCTGGCGGCCCACATCCATGGTTATGGGGTGGGTTTCCCTGCCGCAGGAAAAATCGGTAATATCGTTTCCAAGCCTCTTCAGTGTGAGGGCTGTTTTTACAAGCTCAAGATACTCAGGCTTCGCCGCCAGATCTATTACGGAATTGACTCCGAGAAAATCCGGCCCGCCAAGGATGAATATAGTAACAATGGAGTTCATATTCAATTCCGACAAAGTGGCGAGTTTGCGAATGAGTTTGGTCTGTTCGCTCGGTTCGACACCGAAGGCTCTTTCCGTAGCCTGAATTCCGGATATGGTGTGGGGAACTGAACAGATACCGCAGATTCTCGAACAGGTTTCGTAAGCGTCATACCATTTTCTGCCCACAAGAAACCCTTCGAAGAAGCGGGGCGGTTCGTAGAGGTTTACCTTAAATTCCCTGATTTCACCATCGGCGGAAACCTTGAGGATAAGGGCGGTTTCGCCTTCACATCGTGCAAGGTAGTCCACATATACATTTACATCTTTTTTCAATGCAGCATCAGACACAGGCTTCCGCTCCTTTCCTGAATACCGGAGTATCTCCGGAGAAATATAGGAATCTTCGTTTTATTTCATCAAGGGGATGTCCGTCCCGTTTAAATATTTCCACAAGAGCTTCCGGGTTGGCATCTTCATTGGGTCCCCTGCATCCGAAACAGGGTCTGCCGTTGGTTGTGCAGACAGCGTTGCATCCTCCCCTTGTAACCGAGCCGAGGCACAATGCTTTTTCGGTCTGAATAAGACACTCGTTTTCGTTGATTTTGCATTCCGCACATACGGCATGTGGTCTGAGGTAAGGTTTTTTTCCTATCAGAACCGACACAATCAGCTCCCGGAGTTCCAGACGGTTCACAGGGCAGCCATGCAGATATGCATCCACTTTGATAAAATGATCAATACCGTGAGCCTGTTCGTATGTGTGGATGTATTCGGGGTGCGGATAAACCCGGCTGACCACATCATTGAGATCATGATAATTTTTGAGTGTGTTGACGCAGCCTTCACAGGCGCAGGCTCCCAGTGCCACAACAACTTTACAGTCTTCTCTGGCTTTTTTTACCTTTTCCTCTTCATGGGGGCAGGTAACGGAGCCTTCGATAAAACCTATGTCATAGGGAGGATCTTCCTCAAGACTGGTAGCTTCCTTAAAATATGATATGTGAATATGTCCCAGCAGGTCTGTCAGTTCGCTTTCGATGTTGATAAACTGGAGCTGGCATCCGGCACAGGACGAATATTTGTAAACAGCAATT
Organism: Bacillota bacterium; assembly: GCA_021287065.1. Lineage (GTDB taxonomy): Bacteria > Vulcanimicrobiota > JAJTBE01 > JAJTBE01 > JAJTBE01 > JAJTBE01. The sequence continues at coordinate 21,376 of JAJTBE010000036.1, read as the reverse complement.
TTTGGCTTGTCCATACTCTTCCACCTTTACCGTAGATTTTTTAATATTACAGCAGGGTGTCGTGAAACTCCCGTGCCTGATCATAACGGAAAACGGGACCGTGCTTGCAGACAAAACATCCGCCAAGCTGGCAGTGTCCGCATTTGCCAATACCGCATTTCATCCGCCGTTCGAGGGACAGATAAATCTGAGGTCCGTAGAAGCCTTTTTTGAGAAGACCCCTGCTGGCAAAGCGCATCATAATTTCAGGTCCGCAGATGACAACCACCGTATTTTCAGGATCAATCCGGGCGATTTCGTACAGAACTGTGACCACGCCTTTGTTATGTTCCCAGTTCTCATCAGGAGCTACTCTGTCAACAGTGAGATGAACTTCAGTATCAGGCTGCCTGCCCCAGCGTTCAAATTCATCTGTGAAAAGCATTTCCCCCGATCCTCTGGCTCCATAGAGAATCTGGATTTTGCCATAGGATTTCCGATCATGGAACATCTGTAAAATAAAGGGTCTGATTGGTGCAAGGCCTATTCCGCCTGCAACGACAATCACATTTTTACCCTTTGCTTCATCCACGGGCCATGATGAGCCATAGGCTCCCCTAATGCCAATGATATCACCTTCCCGGAAGCTTTCCATGGCATTTGTAAGACTTCCCACAAAGCGGATGGTGTGGTCGAATGTTTCGTTGTTGTAAGGATCCGAGCTTATCGAAATCGGAGCTTCACCAAAACCCGGCAGCGAAACCATATTAAACTGGCCCGGTTTGAATCCGAATTTGCTTCCGTTTTCAAAAAGCCTTATGGTAAAGGTTTTTGTGTCGTGAGTCTGTTTTTTAACCTCTATAATTTTCGCTTTCAGGGGCATGTAGAGATTAAGCATAAATACTTTCCCCCCTTATTTCAGCCATAGACCGGGTCATATCAATATCTGCCATACAATAATGAGCGCATCTGCCACAGCCCGTGCATCCTAATGTGCCAAACTGTTCGGGCCAGTATGCCAGTTTGTGGTAAATACGCCATTTTAGACGGGCTTCCCGGTCTCTGCGGAAATTCTCACCCATCGCCACTTCCGCAAAATCGAACAACTGGCATGAATCCCAGATTCTGACCCTTTCCCCTTCCGAAAGATTGAATCTGTTAAAATCTTCCATGTGATAGCAGAAACAGGTAGGGCAGGTCATTGTGCAGGCTCCGCAGGAAACGCATTTTTTTGCTTCCTTTGCCCACACATCATGCTCATAGTGCCTTTCGAGGAAAGCAGGCAGACCCTTAATGTCGGGGATTTTGCTTCTGACTCTGAGCTTTGCAATTTCAAGAGCCCTTCCCTTTGCTTGTATGTCAGCATCCGTAACCCTGTCAAAAAGTCCGGGGTGCTGAATAAGCATGCTGCCTTCAAGACTTCCTGCTTCCATAACATATCTGTCGCCTAAATCCGTAAGCAGCAGATCGTATCCTTTTTTGTCAAGGGTGGGTCCGCAGTCGCTGAAGCTCATGCAGAAGCAGTTTTCGTCAGGTTCTGTGCATGAGATGGCTACAATAATAGTATTTTTTCTTCTGTGCCAGTAGTAAATGTCGGGGAGATCTCCACCGAACACAACATCATAAATCTGTATCGCCCTTGCATCGCAGGGGTGAACGCCTAATACAACGGTTTTCTTTTCAAACTCCGGAAGCTGCGCCTCCATACCGTCCGTCCGCTTATAGGAAAACAGAGTCTCCTGCTGGGGGTGAAGGTATTTTTTGGGAGGAATCAGAGTCCTTGTATAAGAAAGGCAAGGCTCCATACCGGGTTCGAGTTCTGTGAATTTGTAATCTGCTTTATTTTTGACGGGAGCGCAGACTACATATTTTTCCAGAAGCAGATCCAGCCAGTGCCGGACTTTAGACTTCAGGAGAATTACAGCGTCTTTTTCCATTGTCGCAATCATTCCTTTTTTCTGGAATTTTTAAAGGGAAAAGCCAATGTGGGAAGACTTTCTGTATCCGCTTCTCTGTCTGCTGAAATATTTGTATATGGTTTTCGTCTGTGTATCGGAAGCGGGAATACCCCATTACCCATTTAATCTGTTCTTTCCAGCTTCAGGTTATCCTTCTTCAGAATCAGGCACAAAGCTAATTATGGCCCTTTTACCCGGAATAATAAAGGATTAATATCACAGAAGGCAAACTCAACCAACACTCAACGGAATCAAAGAGAAGTAAACAGGGAAAATGGTAAATATGTAAAAAAATCAACGGATTTCCCTGACAACCCCGTTATCGGCAATGCCAGTGAATTAAGACATGGATTAGTCTTATCGCTCACGAGTATTGGAGCGGTCTGCCCAGTTCCCGGAGAAAACTTTTTTGAAAAAAGTTTCCTCCGAACCTCCTCCCTTGAAAAACAAAAGTATTAGGTCCGGGATTTGAGTGGATTTTACTAATTCAGTGGCATTGCCACTAATGGGTATTATTCCCTGATCAGCGGGAAATAACCGTAAAAATCGTAAAGCAGCATAAGGTTTGTATTAAGATGAAGACAGTAAAACGATTTGTTCTTGCAGCAATGTTTTTAATTTTTACCCTGGCATTAACAACACCGGCACAATGCCAGATATTTCAGTCGGAAGATCTGGAATCACTCAAAAGAGAATTTATGAGAGGTGCAAGCAGGCCAACAGCCTCTGCAAGACCCTCTTCTGATAATAAAAAAGATGATAAAAGCAGCGATGACAGTACAAAAACTGCTGCCTCCCGCATTAAATTTCCCGGAATGGATGAAATCCTCGCCCGCTCTGATGTTGCTTTTATAGATCATGACAAATATAAGCTGGGACCCGGCGACAATCTTAATGTTGTTGTTTATGGCAGAACCTGGGAGGAACAGAAAGTTATCGTTCAGCCCGACGGCAATGTATTTCTCAATCCTGCCGGAGCTGTTTATGTAAAGGGACTTACCATTAATCAGGCAAGAAAGAAAATTGCCGACATTATGGCTGTCTATTACAGAGATATTCAGCTCAAGCTGATGATTACAAAACTCAGAACCATTGAAGTCAGAATTCTCGGTGAAGTTCCTTCCCCCGGCACATTTATAGTAACCCCCGCCATCGGAGTATGCGACGCCATCGGTATGGCCGGCGGTCTCAAGGATACATCATCCACCCGGAACATAATCCTTCGCAACCAGAACGGAAAACGGATAGCTGATATTGATATCTTTGCGTGGTACTATAAGGGAGATAAATTCCAGAACCACGAACTCGATGGAAATTACGAAATCTTTGTTCCTATAGTCCGTAACAGAATCACAGTGGACGGTGCTTTTAAACGCAAAGGCAATTTCGAGTATAAACCCGGCGAAAGAGTCAGCGATCTTCTGAGAATGGTTGAACCCGATGTTAATGCGGTTTTAAGCGAAGGAAAACTTTCGAGGGTTACAGGAAAAGGTGAAATCGAAGTTATCCCCGTCAATCTTAAATCCATAATGAAACAAGAAACAGGAAATGATGGAAACCCCGAACTTGCCGACGGAGATGCTCTGTTTGCCCCCAATATCGAAATTTTCCTCAAAAAGATCAGGGTAATCGGCGAACTCAAGGATGCGGATCAGTTTACCCGCACCACAAATAAAATCACAGGTGAAATCGAATTCCAGAAACTGGGCCTCTACAACCTCAAACAGGGTGAAAAGGTAAAAGATATTGTAATCGCCCTCGGCGGAATCACAGCCAAAGCTGATGAGGAGAGAGCCAAAATCGAAAGACCCATGCCCGACGGCGAATTTAAAATAATCCCCGTCAATCTCAGAGCTATCTTCAACGGTGATGAAACCCAGAATATCGCCCTGCAGGAAGGGGATACCTTTATCGTCCCCGCCATACAGGATTCAATCTACATCATAGGCGAAGTCAGATCACCCGGAATATATCAGTATAATCCGGGCAACAAAATCAAAGAATACATAACCCTTGCTGGCGGACCCACCCGTAAAGCAATCCTTAAAACCGTAAAAATCATTAAGGAAAGAAAAGGCAAACTTGTCTGCAGAAACATCGACCTTCGTTCGATACTCTCAGGGAACGCAACGGAAGATGTGGATCTGCGCCCCGGCGATGTAATATATGTCCCCTACACCGACCTGTCCTCATGGAGGGATATAGTTGCAATACTTGCGGACATGGTGGTAATCCAGAGGTTGTTCGGCTGGTAAATCCGCCGTATTGCATACTTTTGCAAAAACAGTAGCTTTCGGAAATAACATAAATGCCTGTCAAAGCAGACTATGTTTTGACAGGCGTTTTTATTTATTTTGTCTTATGCAGGAAATTTTTCGTTAAAACCAATCTATGACAAAATCTTTGGGAAAGCTCGCTTTTTGAAAAAAGCTCGTTTCCCAAACCTCCACAGCCAATAAATTAGTAAAACTTACTCCAATTCCCAACCCAAATACTTCTGTTTTTCAAGGAGGGAGGTTCGGAGGGAAACCCGCTTTTCCAAAAAAGCGTGGTTCCCTCTGACGGTCCCAAATCCCCTCGGTCTCCAGTCGGTCCCTGATTCCAAAAGTTTTGGGATGGAGGTCCGGAGGAAACTTTTTTCAAAAAGTTTTCTCTGGGAGCTGGGCGTGCGGTTATAATTCTTTTCCTGGGAAACCCGCTTTTTGAAAAAAGCTCGTTTCCCAAACCCTTCCGGCAAAAACTTTCATAGACTCACTTTTCTTCCCGCTTAATCTTTCCTGATTGCATATCGATTTCAATGCATTTTCTTCTGTTTTCCGTTTCATTTTGATTGCTGCTTTCTGCATACCGATTTTCATTTTTGGTTTTACTTTCAATTTTTTGAAATCTGCTTCGCAGTTTTCAAAAAGGTTAGCAAACGGGGGAATAATCCCCCAAACCCCCTCAGCTGGGAAATAATTGCAAATTCACCGAATCGCAGGCGCTGCCTGCTCCTGCCCGCAAAAACCTCCAGTCAACCTAAAAAGGTTAATAAAAGGCCAACGCTGCCGGATCGCAGGCGTCCCGCCTGTCCCCCGGGTAAACAACCCCGTATTCTCTCCGCAAATTCCGGAATGGAAATACAGCTCAAACTACATGGGTGGTGCCAATGTTTCCGCCAAAGGTAAAACATATCTCAACAATAAATCGAATTTTGGTAATGTTGTGGTATGAGGGGGATTGCCGTGTATTCGGGGGGGTGTTGTGTGCGGACCTGCGGGTTTGCGCCGGGGTTGCAGAGATTGTGTAAAAACAAGTAGCGCAAGGCTTTAGCCTTGCTGTCTGGGTCATAACTAAGATATTTGGCACAATATATTGTATGTGTTGTTTTGACAAGCAACTACATAGCAGGTCTAAAGACCTGCGCTACGTCGTTCGGGTTAGTTTTTACACTGTCTCTCCAAACCTCTTTACGATCCTTTGCCAAGCTTGGAGTTATGAGGTTTACTGGCGGTTGGCTGTTTGTTTTGGGACCCGGGGCAGGCGGGACGCCTGCGATCCGGCAGAGGTTGGCGGGGGGACCGCAATGCCCATAAATTAAGGCAAGGATTAGTCTGATCGATCACGAGTATTGGAGCGGTTTGCCCAGCTCCCAGAGAAAACTTTTTTGAAAAAAGTTTCCTCCGGACCTCCATCCCAAAACTTTTAAATTGGGGACCGTCAGAGGGAACCACGCTTTTTTGGAAAAGCGAGGTTACCCTCCGAACCTCCCTCCTTGAAAAACAAGAGTATTGGGGAATGGGATTGGAGTGGATTTTTACTAATTCAGTGGCATTGGGGGCAAGCGGGGATGCCTGCGATCCGGCAGAGGTTGGCCGGGCTTGTTGTTGTTGTTGTTGTTGTTGTTGTTGGGTTTGCTGGCGGTTGGCATTTGTTTCTGGGGGCTGTGGGAGGTTTTTATCCGCCTATGATTCTGGGCATTCTGAAGCAGCCTTCTTCTTTTTCAGGGGCGTTGGCGAGGATTTCTTCTGCTGGGAATGATTCCCGGGGGGTATCTTCTCTGAATACATTAAAAATGGGAGCGGTGCGGAAGGTGGGATCCACTCCTGTTGTGTCAACTTCGCTCAGTTTGTTGATATAATGGATTATTCTGCCCAGTTCTCCGGCAAATTGTATTTTATCTTCCTCTGATATTTCAATTCTGCTCAGGTGTGCAATATGTTCCACTTCTTCTGGTGTAATATCCGGTGTTGATTCCTTCAGCAATTTGTTCCTCCTGATTTCCTGATTTCCTGATTTCCTGAGTATGTTGATTTTACTGGTTTTCCCATTTGAATTCCAGTTCGGATCTATGTCTGAGCGTTTCGATATTTCGTCTGGCAGCCTGAACATCCAGTTCGAAATCCACAATGGAAGGATGTTTTTTTACATCTGCTTTGGTTTTTGTCAGAAATACGACAAGGCAGTTGTCAAATTTTGAAAATTTGGCATGAAAGGCAAGTTTTCTGATTAGTTTATTGAAATTGTCCGCGCTGACATATCCGGTTTTTTCAATAAAGCCCCGGTAATTGACAATGGATTGATCAATACGGTACTGGCATTCTTCATCTTTAACAAAAATATCAATCAGGCAGAAATCCCTTACATTTTTCTTTTCTGCGCTGGGTCTGTTCTGTTCTCCCACAAGAAACTGATTTATAAGGGATCTCATTTTTGATTTTGGAGCTTTTCCCGTATCAATTTCCTCATTTATCATTCCGAGGGCGATTAATTCAACAGATTCCCAGGGGAAAACTTTTGTTCCGAGGGCTGTATTGAGGGTAATATTTTCTGTGGTGATGCTTCCCGATTTAACCTTAACCGGGAGGCGCGTGGAAATACGGCCCTGTTCGAGATTCTCAAACTTGTTGTAGTCAATGGCTGAAGCCTTATCTTTTTCGACAGGCTGGGAAACCGGAGCTGATTCCGGTATATCTGCTTTGTAAAAATCATCATGATTTTCGTCCATATTTTACCACCTGCAAAATCACTATTAGCGGTATCTTTCGTCTTCTTCCCCGCTGCTTCTGATATAGACCGGCATTGTCTTGATTTTGAGCTTCATATCGTGGGGGTTGTCTGAATTTTTAATACATTCCTGAACTGTAATCTGTTGTGATTTGTAGAGTTCGAGGAAGCAATGGTCGAAACTCTGCATTCCTTCGGGATGGAACAGATCCAGTTCCTTTTTGAGCTGCTTGAGTTCGCCTTTTGCGATAAGATCGGATATACGGGCATTATTAACCAGAATTTCGATGGCTGCCACACGGGAGCCTGATACTCCAGGCACAAGGCGCTGTGAAACAATACCCCGTAAGTTGAGGGACAACTGTTTGAGAAGCTGATCGTGGAGTTCTGAAGGGAAATACTGGAGAACGCGTTCCACGGTTTGGGTTGCGTTGTTGGAGTGAAGGGTGGAAAGCACAAGGTGGCCTGTTTCTGCAAAGTAGATGGCGGTACGCACGCTCTGTGCGTCTCTCATTTCACCTACGAGCATAACATCAGGAGCCTGTCGCAGGGCGTTTTCCATGGCATCCTGGAATGAATAGGTGTCACTGCCCACTTCCCTCTGGCTTACTATGCATTTTTTGTCGTGGTGTACAAATTCGATAGGGTCTTCCACAGTGAGAATGTGTCCTGATGTGTTTTCGTTGCGGTGTCCTATCATCGCTGCCAGTGTGGTGGATTTTCCGGAGCCTGTGGGACCGGTAACCAGAACGAGGCCTCGTTTTTCCAGAACCAGTTTTTTGAGAACCTGAGGCAGGTTAAGACTGTCAACTGTGGGGATTTCGTCCTTTACTCTTCTCATTACAAGGGCATGCCATCCGCGTTCCTTGTAGATGTTGACGCGGAATCTGCCTATACCTTCTTTTTCATAAACAAGGTTAGCTTCCGGTTTGCCTTCGAGGAATTCCCTGCGGATGCGTTCGGGCATAACCTGCAATGCAAGCTGCTCTGTCTGTTCGGGTGTGAGGGGATCAATTTCCACCGGCACCAGAACTCCTTCGATACGAAGGTTTGGCGGAGTTTTGCCTTTGATATAGACATCAGATGCGTCGTTTTCGACAGCCAGTTTCAGCACCTGATCAAGCAGTTCAACAAGATCATAAGATTCGGATTCCGTTGACATAATCCCAGCTCCTTTACATTAAGGAATAGGCAGTGTTATTATCTGCCGCCCGATACCCCTTTACTTTTTCTCCTTTGTTTTCTGCTCTCCTTCCGCTTTATCGGTAATCTTTCTTTCTTCGCCTCTTATGAGCCTGCCAATATTGGCTCTGTGCATCCAGAAAACAAATATTGTGGCGATTACTCCAAAAACTATGAATTCCAGAGGAGCTTTGAAAACAAACATCAATATGGGAAGAGCAACTGATGCCAGCAGTGAGCCAAGGGACGCCAGTTTTGTAACAAGAACCGTAAGTATCCATACCCCAAGCCCCGACAGAGCTGCCAGCGGATTGAGGGCGAGAAACACACCAAAGCTTGTGGCAACGCCTTTGCCGCCTTTAAAACCCAGGTAGATGGGGAAATTGTGTCCGATTATAGCTATCAGGCCTGCCAGTACAATAATCAGGGATTCCATCCCCTTGGGGACGGCTGCGGGCATGGCAGCGCAGAGATATTTTGCAGCAAGAACAGGAACAACGCCCTTGAGCGCATCTCCCACAAACACAGCTCCGCCCCAGAAGGGACCGAGTGCTCTTATGGCATTTGCCGTTCCTATGTTTCCTGAGCCTACCTGCCTTATGTCAACACCTTTGATTTTGGTGCTTACAATCACGCCAAACGGAACTGCGCCAAGGAGGTACGAAGCTGCTAAAAGTACAACAATCCAGATCATTATATCTATCCCACCTGGTAAATAATATTACGGAGTCATTAAAAACACCGGTCTGAACCGGGCAAGACTTCCACAATGGAAAATTTCACCACAGCTTTACAGAATTAAATTCTGCCAAAATATCCGCTATAACAATGGTATTGCTTCACCCTCATAAAAAGGGTGAAGCAATGATTAGTTATAGATATTATTTCGATAAACCAATGTAAGAGCCTGTTATCAACCTGATTTTCTGAACAGGAGCTTAATAGGAGTGCCTTCAAATCCGAGAGCTTTTCTCACCTGATTTTCAAGGTATCTTTCGTAAGAGAAATGCACGAGCTGTCTTGAATTTACTTTTAAAGTAAATGTCGGAGGCTGCGCTCCCTGCTGGAAAGCATAGTAAAGCTTCAGACTCTTGCCCTTGAACGACGGCGGCGGTTTCATAAAGAATGCTTCCTGGAAGAGCTTGTTCACCACAGGGGTGTCAATCTTCTTAATGCATTCCTGCCATACTCTCACCACAAGGGGGAGGAGTTTTTCTATACCCTGTTTGTTGAGGGCTGAAGTGAACACTATTGGTGCATAGTATAAAAATTCGAGGTTGTAGCGCAGGTCGTTTTCGAAAGCTTTCATCATTTCGCTCTGCTGAGCGCCGTTGAAATCAGGATCCACCTTGTCCCATTTGTTAATGACAATAATGGTTCCCCTTCCAGCTTCCTGAAGCATTCCGCCGATTCGTTTTTCCTGCATAACGCCTGCATCGTCGGCATCCATAACCAGAAGGCCCACATCACATCTCTTGATAGCCTTTTTAGCTCTGCCAACGCTGAAAACTTCGATGGGGTCTTCAACTTTGCTATGGCGTCTGATTCCGGCAGTATCAATAAAAACCATTTTGCGGTTGTGCCACATAAATGTAGAGTCAACAGCATCTCTGGTAGTGCCGGGCACATTGGTTACAATTGAGCGTTCCTCGCCGATAATGGCGTTGAGAAGGGATGATTTGCCAACATTGGGTTTTCCCACAATGGAAATACGGATCGCTTCTTCCTCGGTATGATCTTCCTGGGGTTCAGGCAGATTCTCAAGGATAAGATCAAGAAGATCTCCTGTTGACAGACCGTTAAGGGCTGAAACCGGGAACGGATCGCCGAATCCGAGTGAGTAAAATTCTGTTGCGTCAAAACTTCTCTGGGGATTGTCCGCTTTATTAACCACAAGAACAATCTTCTTTCCTGTGGTGCGCAGAAGTTCAGCTACATCATAATCCAGAGGGTGGAGTCCTTCCACCACATCAGTCATAAAGAGAATAAGGTCCGCTTCATCGATTGCCATTTCAACCTGAATCCGGATCTGGGTTCTCATTTTGTCGGTATCATAAACCAGAATACCGCCTGTATCAACCAGAGAGAATGTTCTGCCATTCCATTCGCAGTCTCTGTAGATTCTGTCTCTGGTAACGCCGGGTGTATCTTCCACAATCGCTTCCCGGCTTCTTATAAGCCTGTTGAGCAGCGACGACTTGCCAACATTGGGCCGGCCTACTATTGCAACTATCGGTTTTGCCATTTTGCCTCCTGTTTATCCTGCCTTTTTTATATTTTTGCCGTTATTTCGATGTCTTTATCGGGCAGGTGTGTTTCCGGCTCGCCGTCATCTTCAGCAATATCATCATCGTCATTTTCTTCTTCTTCATCGTACTCTTCCATTTCATCCTGGTAATCTTCATCCTCATCCATTTCATCTGCATAAATAACTTCCGGTCCATCTTCCCCTTCAAGTTCTTCAGGGACATTCTTTCTTGTAATACCGAGAGTCATTTCGATCATTCCGATTGCGCTGGTTTCTACAGCTGTAATGTTAATATCCAGCTCTTCGGCTATTTGTTCCGGGGTTACATCATCAAGGAACTTTCCTTCGTGAAGAAGCACATCGGGGAATATAACCACATCGGGTTTAACGCTCTTTTTAAGCTGAGCTTCAATGTTCTTCTTAATGTCCTGTCCTGTAAGAAGTCCGGTAACAGTTACTTCGTGACCGAAGAAATCATTTTTTACGGTCATCAGTCTGGTTTTCAGTTTCTTAATCTTCGCAAATTCCGCCACGAGAGGCTTAATCACTTTTTCTCCCAGCACTCCGGTTATTATCCAGACATTCCGCTTTTCATCCAGCGAATTGGGGAAATATCTTCTGCGCCTGTTAAAATCGGTAATCATTTTGCGGGCAAGGCCCACGCCGTTGCCTATCTGCTCAAAGAACCCATAGTGGGTGTGTCTCGGCAGTTCTTTGTTCATTATCAGATAAAACTCATCTGACAGGTAGAAAAATGCATATTTGAAAAACTTCTGGGCTTTTGCCTGAAATTTTGTGACCATTTCAAAAATCTGCTGGGCTTCTGAGGGCCTCATAAGGCGCACTCTTTCCCTGAGGGCTATTTCGTGGCCCTTTTTGCATGAACCACAGGCTGTACAGGCATCGCTGCCTTCAACTATCTGGCCCTTTTTGTCGGTCTTTTCATTTTTACATTTGTGGTATCTGGTAAGTCCCACAGGAACAACCGCCACTGTTTTCACCGTGGGGTGCAGGTTGTAGAGATCCTGAAGGGTCTTTTTAAGCACTTTGCCGTCATTAACTCCGGGCACAACAACTACCTGAGCGTGGCACTGAATGTTATGGGTTTTCAGTTTTTCCAGATATTTGAGTATTGCGCCTGAATTGGAGCTTCCCATCATTTGCTCCCTGACTTCGGGATCGGTGGCGTGAACACTGACATAAAGAGGAGAAAGCCGCTGGGCGGTGATTCTTCTCAGGTCGTTTTCCGAAATATTGGTCAGGGTGATGTAGTTGCCATGCAAAAACGAAAGTCTGTAGTCATCATCTTTTATAAACAGGCTCGAGCGCATGTCTGCGGGAAGCTGATCCACAAAGCAGAAAATGCATTTGTTGCGGCAAGTGTTTATTTCATCAAAAATTTCATCTTTAAAATCGAGTCCCAGGGTGTCGGATTCGTCTTTATGTATAACGGTGGAATATGGCATTCCGTCTCTTACGAAATTTATCTCCAGTTTGTGTTCCGCCGTTAGAAAGTGGTAGTCAATTATGTCTCTGAGCAGCTGCCCGTTGATGGTGATAACTTCATCATTCACCCTGAATCCGTATCTTTGAGCAATGCTGCGCAACTCTACCCGGGAAATTACGGCTCCCATTCTGTTTCCAGCTCCTTTTTCAGATTTCTGATACTGTCGAGAACTGCAATGGTAATTTTCTGCAGTTTCTCTTTTTTGGTGCCATCGAATTGATCGGGATAGACAGGATCGCCGTATTTGACAAAAATTTGCCGGAATCTGGGAATAATGCCGCCTTTAATTCTTACATTCTGAGTGCCGATTACAGCGGCAGGTACAATAGGAACACCTGCCATAACTGAAAACATGGCCATTCCATGCTGTCCTTCGCCTACTTCTCCGTCTTCGGAACGTGTGCCTTCGGGGAAAATTCCTACTGCTTCGCCGCTTTTCAGAAGGTTAAGTGCTTTCTGTATAGCTTTTCTGTCAGCTTTACCCCGATCGACGGGAAAAGCTCCCATCATAGTAATAAAGTTGGCGACAAGGGCGCTCTCTTCAAAAAGTTCCTTTTTTGCCATGTAGTGGATTTTACGCTTAACACCAAGCCCCACTGCAAAAGGATCGTAATAGCTGACATGGTTGGAGGCTATTATCTGGCCGCCTGTGGGCGGAACCTTTTGATCATCGATAAATTTTATTCTGCAGCATCCCTTATAAAATAAATTAAGAAAAAACTTTCCTACATCGTATAGCATCCGGCGTTCCTTTATATCCGGCGAATCCTGAGCGCATAATCTTCGATTAAATCAACCATTTCAGTTATGGTAAGATTCGAACAATCAACTTCGACGGCGTCATCGGTTTTTATTAAAGGGTTGTCTTCCCTTGTTGAGTCAATCCTGTCTCTTTGTCTGATATTTCCTAAAATATCTTCAAAGTCCTTTTTTTCTCCTTTTTGCTCCAGTTCTTTCAGGCGTCTTTCTGCTCTTACGGCAGGATCCGCCGTAAGAAATATTTTAAGTTCAGCCTGAGTAAGAACATTGGATCCTATATCCCTGCCTGCCATAACCACATCGTTATGACTGGCAATCTCCCTCTGCTGATCCACAAGCACTCTGCGGACGCCTCCGATTCTGGCGGCGAGAGAAACTTTTGAATCAACGGAAGGTGTAAAAAGCTCATCGGTAACATCAGCACCGTCTATGGATACTTTGTATCCACGGGATGTTTCCGGAGCCTGAGTAATTCCTATCTTCATTCGGGAAGCAATATGCTCCATTTTCTGTTCATCACTGAAGTCGGCATTATCTCTTATGCCTTTGAGTGTAACAGCACGGTACATTGCACCTGTATCGATATATAAAAAACCGAGTTTTTTCGCAAGTAATCCGGCAGCAGTGCTCTTTCCCGATGCCGCCGGCCCGTCTATGGCTATCTGCATTATTGCTCCTTCGAAAGTATGTCGCAAATTTTCCTTCTTATATTTTATACTAAATCCTGAAATTTGCAATATCAGATTGTGCCTAAAACTTCGATAAAAGTTCTGTTTTTTCTGTGAGCCTGACGCATTGCCTCCATATAACGGTCAAATTCATCTTCCTTACCGATTCTTATGCTTATGGTTTTTACCATGTTCAGATGTTTGGCAGCGTTGGTATATCTGATTCGGGAAGGATGTTCAAGTTCTTCCTCCGCCAGTTTTTTCCAGATTTCAACAGCTTTGTCAGGATGAGTTTCCTTTATTTTATCCGCAAGAACTTCTGCATAGCTGAAACCGAAGATTCCGAATTTGCGGAGGTTTCTGTTCATTGAATCGTACCAGTAAACCGCATCATCGTATCTGCCTTCCTCGAGAGCGATTAGTATGAGGGTTGAATAGTAAGGGAATTTTTCAGGCTGAATATTTATAGCATAGCGTAAGCCTGTGTCAGGAAGAGGCCATTGGCTGATTCCCGTAGGGACATTAATTCCCCAGGGGAGTCTTCCGGTTTCGAGGAAGTTGAGGGCGTTTTCCCTGATTATATCCCTCAGTCCCACTTTATGGGCGCTTTCAAGCATATAGAGGTATGAAGCCAGAGTTCTGTGCCGGAAGAATTCGTTTGCCCATAAAGCTGCATAACCCATTCTATCGCCTTTGAGTTCCTTAATTTCAAGAAGGAATCTGAATCTGTTGTGGCTGTAAGAACCGGATACTCTCTCCATTTCATACAGTTCAAAAATCAGTTTCTCCGCTTCGTCAAACATGTTGGCGTTGATGTATTCAACAATAAGCCTGTCGTAATTGCCGGTCAGCTCAGCCTCGTGCTTTGCAATGGGAATGATTTCCCTGTTTCTTCCTGCATTATCAAGAGCTGCAATCAGATTATCAATAATTTCTTCCCGTTCGTAATCCGGTTTTCCATGAGCCGGCACAGGCATTAATTCCAGACGGTTTTTCAGGGTTGTGGCGGCGTTGCTCCAGTCTTCAAAGCTGAATGCTTCCTGTTTATAATGAATTTTACCTGAACTGCATATTTCGTAAGTATCTCTCAGCAGAAGGTTGATTATACGGAGCAGTTTCTGGGATGAAGGCATTGATGAAAGCATCAGCGCACGGAATATCAATTCCATACACCTGTTGGCTTCACCCGCTGTTTCCCCGTCATCTTCCGATATCGCAAGCTGGTTTGTTGCTTCCCGGAAAAGTTCTTCACCAAGATTTACAATTTCGTCATAATGTCCTGAGTCAAAAAGATTGTCCAGCATTCTGTAGAGGTTTGAATAGTCGGGAATATAGCCTTCACCCGTCCAGTTGTTCAGGTAGGCGGGTTCTTTTGTAACCCGGTTTATTTCTTTCTCCACTTCGCTGATTGTGCGGGCAATGTTGCCTGCTTCGAGATTAATTCTGCTTTCAAGATCAGAACGGACATCCGGATAATTGCCTGCAAATTCAACCATAAGTTCAATAAGAGCTTCCCTTGACTGGGCGCTTACATATTCCCTGACAGATTTCACAGGTTTGATATACCTGCCGTTAATCTGTGGCATTCCGCTGCCGGATTGTGCTGCCGGAGTCTGATTCTCATCATCGAAATCATCAATATCAATGCTGCCGTCTATGCCGTAGCAACCGTAAGAACCGTCCTCATCCGTATATCGGGCATCATTGGTGATTCGACTGAATCTTCCATTCTGGTCCATATTTCCCCCTGAAAGCATTCTGATTATAAACTTTGTGACCAATTCCCGGATTCCTTTTCGAAAAACCGGAACAAATATGACAGTTGATATGCAGAATAGCTTAAACAGACTGTTTTTTTATAAACAGTATACTCATAATAGATTAACAAAACAAAGGAATTAACGGTTTCATAAATAATTTTTTATTATTATTTTCCGGAGTTTTAATATGCACAAAAAAAACAGTACAAATTTTTCAGGTAAAATATTGATCACAATATCAGTTCTTCTGCTGGTTTCTGTTCTTCTGAGCTGCGGATGCGGAGCACGGGAACCGGTGAAACAGGGGAGTAGTGAGGTGAAAACCCCTCCGGCGGCAGTTACCCCCAAGCCGTCTGCAGATGTTGAAAAAGCTTCCACTGATGTTATTCTTGTGAAGAGTCCATCTTCCATAAACTTTTTCGGATGGAAGGGAGCCAGTGATTTCGAAAATGCAGCCGTAGTTCTGAAAAAGCTCGGTATAAATTTTGAGATAATAAGCGATACGGATCTCGGAAAAAAAATACCTCCTTGCAAAATTATCGTTCTTGCAAACGCAAGATGTCTGAATATGGGTGCAATGAAGAACATCCGTGAGTTTTCAAAAAACGGCGGAAAGGTCTTTGCCACCTATATGAGCGGTTATCGGGATCAGAACAATGAACTTCCGGGAAAGGAAAACAATTTTATTATTGCTGATGTTTACGGCGTGGATTTCAGCCAGTGGGTTTCCAATCCCACCCGTTGTGAGTATATGCAGTATGGTAAAAACAGGGTTCAGTTGGGAAGAAATCAGGCAATGCTTGTAAAGCCTTCCGAAGGCTCTGCTGTGGAAGCCGTTTGGCTGAAGCCTGACGGCAGTCAGGAAACCGAGGGTGGTTTAAACCTCCCTGCTATAGTTATAAACAAAAACAGAAACTGCGTTTACTGCAGTGAGGACCTTTTTGCCCCTGAGAATTCCGACAGTGCCGTTGTATTGTCGATTATCGCCGAATTATTTGAGAAGCTTGAGCCGGGTGTGGTAAAGGCGAAAATTAATTCCGCAGACAGATCCATAAAACCGGAATTTGTGATACCTTCGGAAATTACCGATACGGTTAAGCCTGCGGGTCCTGTAATCAGGGCATGGCTCGGAAACCAGTATCCCGCCCTTTATATCTCCTGTGCCGATGATCTGGTGATTTCATCTGACAATCTGGAAAAAATCAAAAAAGACAATGATGGCGGAGTTTATACGAAAAAGACAGCTTCAATACCGGTAAGAAAGAACGATCTTGTATATTTTATGCCGGTTTCAGTAGCGGACAAAGCTCCGTATATAAATATCTACGACAGCAAAAACAAGCTTGTGGCAAGAAGCGTTTCTATGATAAGAGTTAAGCACAAATCCGGATTTTCACCCATAAAGCTTGTTGACCTCAACAAAAACGGTACATATTCATTTTCAGCCTACCGGGGAAACCTTGAGTTCTCTCCTGCCGGCACAGGTCTGATGAAAATCGTCAACGAACTCACTCTTGATGAGTATGTGGCAGGAGTTGTTCCAAGAGAAGTGCCTTCGTCATATCCCGATGAAGCTCTCAATGCAATGGCGGTTGTTGCCCGGACATTTGCCGCAAACAGCATGGGCAGGCACAAAGACGAAGGAGCGGATGTCTGCAATACAGTCCACTGTCAGGTTTACGGAGGAGTAATGGGCGAGGCTCTTTCAACGGATAAAGCGGTAACTTCGACAGCAGGGGAAATGATACTTTCAGGCGGAAAGCCTGCGTTCACAACATTCCATTCAACCTGTGGGGGTTACGGAGCCGATCTGGACTCTGCCTGGGGAGGAACGCAGCCTTATCTGGTGGGAGGTTTTGACGGACCCGGAGAATACGGCAGAGATCTCTCGGACGAAAAAACATTCAGGGATTTTATTGACAATCCCCCTGCATGCTACTGCAGCAAATCCGGCAGATTCAGATGGACACAGACTTACAACGAAAAGGACCTGCAGAAAGCCTTCGGCGAATCTCTGGGTAAAACCGTTGGAAGAGGAGCGCTGGACACAGGCAGAATCAGAAACCTCACAATCACTAAAAGAGCAAAAGACGGAAGAGCGCTTAATCTGGAAATTATCTGTGATGCAGGCGTATTCAATGTTGAAAAGGATAAAATGCGCTGGCTTACAAACGGCGGCAAAATCGGAACCGGAGGCTTGCCCAGCACCCTGCTGTACATAAAAAAAGACGGGGATAAATTTATAATAAAAGGAGCTGGCTGGGGCCACGGCGTGGGAATGTGTCAGGAAGGCGCAAAAGGCATGGCGCTTGCAGGCAAAAAATACAGGGAAATAATTCTTCATTATTATCCGGGAACAGAGATAAAATAAGCGCAGATGAGGTTGGTTTTCCGGGTTTTTCCGGTGAAACCCGGAGACTGAAGAACCCATATTGCTGAGTTTTTTGGGACCCCCGCTTTTCAGGAACGATGGAGGAAACTTTTTTGAAAAAAAGATTTCCTCCAAACCTCCTTCAAAAAACTTTCATTGCATCATTTTTCCGCTCTCTTTAATCTCGTTTTCTGCATATCGATTTAATCGCATTTTCTTCCCTTTTCCATTTCCTCCGGAATGTTGCTTTCTGCATACCAACCTTGATTGTTTTTGTTTTTCTCAATTTTTTTTGAAATCTGCTTCGCAGTTTTCAAAAAGGTTTGCAAACGGGGGAAGAATCCCCCAAACCCCCTCTGCTTGGGAATAAATCGCAAATCTCACCGAATCGCAGGCGCCGCCTGCTCCTGGGTTAAATTGCGCTATATCTGTTTTCTACATACCGGCGCAAGTTTCAATCGATATCGGAATTCCTGTAGGGGAGAGCCAATGTGCTCTCCCGCAACAACCTCCCGCCAACCGCCAGAAAACCTCATAGACACAAGCCTGGAAAGGGACTGTAGGAGGGGTTTGCAACCCCGACGCGGACCCAAAGGGTCCGTCTTCACTGCAAACCTGCTCCACTCATCAAACCTCATAGCCACATGCCTCGCCAACCTGCCGGATCGCAGGCGTCCCGCCTGTCCCCCGGTTAACAATCCCGCATTCTCTCTGCAATCTCCGGAATGAAAAAATAACTCCAGCTGTAGGAGCAGTGGCAATGATCTGCCAGAAACCAAACCTGTCTCCAATATGAATCGAATTATGGCAATGTGAGACTATCAGTATGATTTCCACGCTTGCGAATGATTTGTGGTTTGAGTTTGGGTCGCGGGCAGACCTGCGGGTCCGCGTCAGGGTTGGAGAGGCTGTGTAAAAACTAACCCGAACGACGTAGCGCAGGTCTTTAGACATGCTATGTTGTTGTTTATCAAAATGATACATACAGCATATAGTGTCATATATCTTGGTTTTGACCCAGACAGCAAGGCTAAAGCCTTGCGTTACTTGCTTTTACACAATCTCTGGAAATCGCACCTGCGATCGCTGACAGAGCTTGTGGTTATTGGGTTTGTCGGCGGTTGGCGGGAGGTTGTTTCATAGGCACACATTTGTTTGTCTCTACAATTGGCGCGGGATTACCTTGTAAGATTTTTCCTACAAAACTTAAAGTAGTTTTCTTATACTATTTTCAGCACTTTTCTGATATTTGATTTCAACCATTTGTGCTAATTTAAATTAGATGCCTCAATTAACAAAGTCTGTAACTTTGAAACAGGCATAAAAACTAAGAGCGGAATAGCAGGTCCAGCTTAAAAACCGGTTCAAAAATGAAAGCAACATGGCAAATCATCAGGCAGATTCAGGGTGAAGATGCCTGGGGCTGGGTTTTCAGCCCGATTAAGGGTTAAGCAGCAACAACTGAAATATACCATTTTTCTGGCGGATCGAAGGAAGTTGGAGAAGATTCCCGGCTTTAAAAGCAAGTCTTCTCCCAACTTCATTTTTTTGTACCTTTTATGAATCCCAGTTTTCCTGTGCTCCGAATATTTCGATAATTCTGTTGAATTCTTCAACGGAAGCATAATGGACTTCGATCTTGCCTTTATTATCTCTGCCTGTTTTAATCTTCACCCTTGTGGCAAATTTTTCGCAGAGATGATTTTCAAGTCTCTGGAACTGATGATCTGCAGGCTTTCTGCTTTCTTTCTGAGGTTTTTCCTCTTTGAGCCTGTTTACCAGTTCCTCGGTTTCTCTTACAGAGAGTTTTTCTTCTATGATTCTGGCGGCAATTTCGATAATCTGCTTTTCGTCGGAAAGTCCGAGAAGTGCTCTGCCATGACCTGCGGAAAGCTCTCCTGATTCGAGGAACATCAGCACATCAGGGGGCAGATTGAGAAGTCTGACTATATTGGCGATGTAGGGCCTGCTTTTGCCCATTTTAACTGCCATTTCCTCCTGGGTGTGGTTGAATTCGGACATAAGGAGCTTATACGCCCTTGCTTCCTCCACAGGGTTGAGATCTTCCCTCTGAATGTTTTCAACAATGGCAATCTGAAGCATTTCTTCCCAGGAAGTTTCCTTGATAATGGCGGGAATTTTCTCCAGACCAAGCTTTTTGGAGGCTCTGAGCCTTCTTTCGCCGACAACAAGATGATAAAGCCCGTCTTTTTTGGTAACAATAACAGGCTGAATTACTCCAAGCTCCCTGATGGAATTGCTGAGTTCGTCAATCTTTTCGTCAACAATTCTCTTACGGGGCTGCATAGGATTAAGACAGATTTCCTCAATCGGAATCTCGGTAATCTGTGTAGCGTCGATGTCTTCTCCTCCGCCGGGAATAAGGGCGGATAAACCTCTACCCAATACTGACTTTTTCACGACCCATCACTTCCTTCGCAAGGTCCATATATGCAGTGGAACCTTTGCTGTTTTTCTCATACAGGAAAATCGGCTTTCCAAAGCCGGGGGCTTCGCTGAGTTTTACATTTCGTGGAATACTTGATTTATAGACTTTATCCTTAAAGAAGTTTTTCACTTCGTCGGCAACCTGATTCGAAAGGTTGAGTCTGGCATCATACATTGTCATAAGAACGCCTTCGATAACAAGGGAGGGGTTAAGGTGTTTTCTCACCAGATCGAAGGTTTTAAGGAGCTGGCTGAGTCCCTCAAGGGCGAAATATTCGCACTGAACAGGAATCAGAACTCCATCGGCAGCGGTCAGACCGTTGATAGTAAGCAAGCCCAGTGACGGAGGGCAGTCGATAAAGATAAAATCAAATTCTGATCTGATTTCTGCAATGGCATTTTTGAGCCGCATTTCTCTGGAAAACTCGGAAATAAGCTCGACTTCAGCACCTGCAAGGGACAGATTGGCAGGGGCTACGCTAAGCTTAACGCCGTCCCAGTCCAAAACATGAATAATATCCTTCAGTGATGAACTGCCAAGCAGAACATCATAAATGGATTTTGTAACTTCTGCTCTGTCTATTCCCACACCGGCAGTAGTATTTCCCTGAGGGTCGAGATCGATAAGGAGACAGCGTTTGCCCAGAAAAGCAAGGGCGCTGGAAAGATTGACGGATGTAGTGGTTTTACCAACTCCACCCTTCTGGTTTGCGATGTTTATAACTCTTGACATGATATCCTTCCCGGAAAACAATATGAATTTGGATTTGGCACATTCAATTTACAAAAAGTTTGGGTATATTCTTTTATATCAGAAAAGTTCCTTCATGATACACATATTGGCTAATGGTGAAAACTTTGCGAATTGGACCGGAGGGATGGACCCAATGCCACTGAATCGAGGCATGGATTTATCTGATTAATCACGAGAATCATGCCGGTTTGTCCAGCTCCCAGAGAAAACTTTTTGAAAAAAGTTTCCTCCGGACCTCCATCCCAAAACTTTTGAATTGGGGGACCGACCGGGGGGATTTGGGGACCGTCAGAGGGAACCACGCTTTTTTAAAAAAGCGAGGTTGCCTCCGAACCTCCTCCCTTGAAAAACAAGAGTATTGGGCTGGGGGATTTGAGTGAATTTTGCTAATTCAGTGGCATTGGGGTTAGGGACCGTCAGAGGAGACCACGCTTTTTTAGAAAAAGCGAGGTCTCCTCCGAACCTCCTCCCTTGAAAAACAAGAGTATTGGACTGTGGATTTGAGTAAATTTTTGCTTATTCAGTGGCATTGGGGGATTGCTGGCGGTTGGCGGGAGGTTGTTGCGGGAGAGCACATTGGCTCTCCCCTACAGGAATTCCGATATCGATTGAAACTTGCGCCGGTATGTAGAAAACAGATATAGCGCAATTTAACCCGGGAGCAGGCCGCGCCTGCGATTCCGTGAGCTTTGCGATTTATTCCCCAGCAGAGGGGGTTTGGGGGATTCTTCCCCCGTGTGCAAACCTTTTTCAAAA
>JAJTBE010000033.1 GCA_021287065.1 Bacillota bacterium | reverse complement strand
TCCGATTTTCATCGTCATATCGTCCACAGCGGCATTCTGGGGAAGGGGAAAAACATAGACCGCTTCAATGGGATTTTTAAACGGGTTTTCGAACTTCTGCAGAACCGTAACCCTCGTGATAAATCCCGATATATCAGCTTTCACATCGGTGTGTTTGAGAGGACAGAGATTGACGACCTTTCCGTCCTTATCAACAACCTGAAGCGTCCCCTGAGTAACATTGTCCCCTGCAAAAGCTGCAGACGCAACCATAAGCAGCAGAACCACAACCATAAGTGCAGAGAAAAACGCTTTCCCCGTCCTGAGGCTAATCTGAGCAAAAACTGCGCTCTTCATATAGATTCCTCCTGATATTTTTATTTATTGATTAGTTTTTAATGCCGGAGTATTGTGATTTCCCCAAACCGGGTACTTCGATAACTTATATCATTTTTCCGCCAAAATATTCCATTTTGATGGAAAAAAATATGTTTGCCCAAATTGCATAAAAAAATTGAAGTTCGTATCTGTCAAAAGTCGATTGATACAGGTTAATATGCTGTTTTAGCGAATTACTTACTCAAATTTATGATCAGGAAAAATTATGATAACAATAAGTTTAAAATCAATCGCAAGAAAAGAAGCTATAATTAAGGAAAAGCCTGTTGAGATTGATGTCAGAATTGATCAGCAGGGATTCACCAGCGCACGGGATCTCATTTCCTCTGTGGTTCGGTATGAAGTTGCCGCATTCAGGGAGAGAAATGAGGAGAGCAAAATTTTAAGAACCCTTACTGCGCAACAGATTGAGGAAGGAAGGGATGCAGGGAAGATTATAATCACAGCTCAGGAAGACACACCTGACCAGCCTCCCGTCAACGAAAACCGCGCCGTAAAAACAGCGCTTCAGGCATTTGAAGACGGCTTATTCTATATGCTTGTCAACAATAAGAACATCCGGGACCCTGAAGAACTTATCCCGGCAAATCAGGATTTGCATATTATATTTATAAAACTTACCGCACTTGAAGGGGGTTAATATGGTAAATCCGGAAGAAATGAATAATCAAAACAAACAGAAAGCTTCTGTCATAACCGGTCTGAAGATTTATAAAAGAAATAACCCCGCGGATATTTTCAACATCAGGGAGGAGCTGAAAACGAAGCCTCCCCTGCCCCAACGGAAAAGGATGAAGGTTCTGACCCCTGCTGTTATGGAATTTCTCAAATCTCTTGATTCTTATGTGGAAGAGCATAAAAATCTGCCTGTTAAAGGCCGGGATGATGAAATAATCCCCCTTGAAAAAGGAATTATCGAACTTGCACGCATTTTCCCGGAACCGATAGATGAAGACATTCTAAACCGGCTTCCACTGCGGCACCTATGGGAAAAGTGGTGGAATGAAAGAAGCGGCGGCACAAAAGATGAAGATGGTCTGGAGCTCATAAAAGCCATTGTTTACCCACGAATCAACAATAGTCTTAATCCTGATTTTGATAAAAACTCTCCTTATTATGAACTCGGAAACACTGAAATAATCAACACCCTGCTTACATGGCTTCTGTATCTGTTCTATCCGGAAGGTTCTTTCGAGTTTATTCTTGACTGTCTGGAAGATCAATTATCGTATATAAAACCGGAGGAATGTCTGTCTGATTATAATCCAAATGAAAAAGAATACTTTGAGCGATACAGTGATGACATCAGAACCAAATGGATGAAGGAATACTCCATAATCTGCCTTATTGAGCTTTATATCAGGGTATTTCCCGGATTCCTGACCACTGAACGGACAGGCAGATGCTGGAATCTGCTTAAATGGCTTGACGAACCGGAATTCGAACGAAACGGAACGAAGCTTTCACCCCTCGATTTCGTCAGCGAAAGCGATAAGGAGTTTAAAGCACTGAAAAGAATCCCCCCAAACATTTCCATAGCTGTTAATGCTTTTTCAGCGGGGTACGCAAACGAAACGGATTTTGTGGACAATCTGATTACAGACAGAAACGGTTGTTTTGGGTACAAGCATGCCTCAGGAGACAATCCCTGCTTTTATCTCAGCGCAGGCAGCTTTAAAGACTGTATCGGAGGCTACCACTGCAATCTGGACAGAACTACCGATCGGTTTTTTATAAAGGAATGGAAAAACAATCAGAAAGTTATGGGTGTTTTGAACAGCGTAAGGGATAAAATTGTGGAAACGGAGCTGGCAAGGGGAAAAAATATTTCTCCGGCATCTGCCTTCGCAAGCGAGCTTGAAATATCAGGCGGAATCGATACTCTTGTCAAATGTCTGACAAAGCTGGAAAACAGAAGCTTCACGAAAAGAAAATTAAAAAACACATACAGCGTTGATGAAGTGCTGACACATCTTATTGTAACAAGCTTACCTTCTGACAATGACTGTTATGAAACATTCAGGGAAAAAATCGGAAGCGGAGATTTTACGGAAGACAGACTCATAGATCTTGCGCTTTTTGCTCCCCAGTGGGCTGAATATATCGGAAAATATCTTAATCTGGATCAATTCAGGGAAGCAGTTTTCTGGATCCATTCACATTCCTATTCGGAATTCGATGCAAGATGTCTGGCAATGGAACTTTCATTTGTCTGGGACAAAGAACTGAATGACGCAGGACTTATTGAATACAGAACGGATAAAATGCTGATCGACAGGGAAAGCTTCTACAGAATTCATGAAAAGACAGGTCCCGGTTTGTGGCAGAAACTGATAGAAATCTGCAAAAAGAAGGAGGATAAAAGGTATATGTTTGCAGTAGCTATACTGGAAAAGTTGTTCAATGGAACCGCCGAAGCTGAAATTCCTTTCAGGTAAATTATGATTGACAGGGAACCATTCTATTCTTAAAAATATATTAAGGAGCAAAATAATGCCGGAAATCAATGAAATTAAAGCCCTGATAGAAAAAGCCCGGGTTAAGGACCCCAAAAAAGTTATAAAGGAAAGAATAGCCTCGCTTCCGGAGAAGCTAAAGGATGGAGCGATGGTATTTACAAATGATTATTATGAATCGCTTCCATCAGAGAAAAAACAACTGGAGATAAGTGAAAAGAAAGAAAAGTTTATAATTTTCCTTGATACTGTTTCGCCCGATGAAAGAAAAAAGTTTTTCAGCGTTTTTGCTCCCAAGCTCACAGATTATCTGGAAGCTGCCTGGCAAAAAACAAAAAAACTCCCATACAACAGGATTCTTTTCAGATCAAATGATCCAACAACCACTGAACAATCCCGGCTTCAGCTCATCGACACTTACTTCAGACAACTGCCGGAATTTGATCAGGATATTGTTTGGATTGCACAAATGGCGCCTTATACCGAATATCATTATTTCTATTCTTCCCGGAACTATGGCCTGCTGCTGGGCTGCGCAATTGATGCCGGCGGCGCTGAAGGTTCCGAGGTTAAAAGAATACTTATTGCTTCCGCAAAGGGAGAGCACGAAACCGGAGTTTTCGGTTCGCATATCATTCAGGCTTTTCTCTCAACCAATGATACCGAATGTCATCAGATTATCGCCGATATTCTTGCAAAAGCTCAGAGAGAAGAAGATATCAGAAATTACATCTTAAATGAATATCAATCTGCTACAACAGAGGCAGCATTGCTGTTATTCAGGACCATAGCCGATAACAATCTTGTCAGATTTAATGCTATTGCAGGCAAATTAAACTATGCTATTTTCGGATTGTATGATGAATCAGACGGAAAGACAATTTTAAAAGCTATCCGGCAAATTCTGGACTTTGCAGACAATGAGGACAGCAGAAAATCAGCTATTCAGTTTGAAAAAGGCGAAAAACTGTATCTGGCTTTATGGACCACAGCTTTTCTCAATGTGCTGGAAATATTGAAAGTGGCGGAGCGGGTTCTTGAAGATTCGAACCCGGAAAGAAGATATCCAATGGTTCATCTCCTGAACATGCTTGGGCTGGAAGTCTGTTACGACTACGGAATAATCATGCTACAGGATCCGGATCTCAGGATTGTAGTCAAGGCAATGCACATTATTACACACAGATATGCAGTTAATATATATTTCAACAAACAACAGAAAATTCCGGAGGAATACAGCCCTATATTTGAGCACCTCCACGAAAAGTTTCCACCTAAAGCCGTTGATCTGCCCCCCATTGTATGGGAATGGAACACCCAGCGGGCAGATATTCAGGAAGCTCTGGTTTTATACAATGCCTGGGCTAACACCTATGCTCCTGAAAAAATCATTGAAAAACTGAATTCAATGGATTATTCAACAAGACACAACGCAGTAGGCGTCCTTTCGCAGCATACAAAAAAGGGAGGAGTAATCACAGATGCAATTTTTGACCTGATGGGTGATGCATCAGCAACTGTAAGGGAACAGGCTTTTAAAGCTGCAAAATCTCTCAAAATAAATGAATCTCAGGCAAAAAAGATGGAAACCCTTCTCAAAAGAAAACCGGCAGATTTGAGAAAAGCTGTAATAATGGCATTAACAGGACAGGATATCAATGCAGCCCTGCATAGTGCCGACAGACTTATAAATTCAAAAGACAAAATGCAGCGTATCGGCGGACTCGAACTCCTGAAAAAACTACATGAAAAGGGCAGAGGAACAGAATTTTGCAAAAACAAAGCTTCACTTTATCTCGAAAAAAACCAGTCCCCGGGCAAGGAAGAAATAAACAGCCTTGAAGCAATCCTCGGCGTGGATCTGTCCTCTCTTTCCAACGCCGGAAGCAAAAGCATTCCGGTAAAGCCTGCATTTAAAATGCCGGATCCTGAGGATCGCACATTAGGACTCCTTGAAGGTCTTGATTTTCCCCTGCCAAAAATGCCCAGGAAAACCGGAGCAAAAATATTCACACCAGCTACCCTTAATTTCCTTAAATCATTATCGAAGTTTATCGATAAGAACAAATTACTTGAAGTTAAATTCGAGGATTCAAATAACAAATTATTGCTGGGAGAAATCAAATGGGGGTTTCCGGAAGTCAACTATAGAAAAACACTCGAAGAAAACCTTGCAAATGCGCCCCTGAAAGAACTATGGGAAACATGGTGGAAGGAAAGACCGGAAAACACAAGGGATGAAGACGGTTTCGAACTGCTCAGGGCAGCTGTCTATCCCTATATTGACTTAGGTTACTGGGATAAAATGCCTGACAAGAGCAAATTTTTCCTTGAGTCTCTTGGGGTTGAGTATAAAAAAGAACTTCCCTATCAGAATCTTATAGAAAGACTGCTCAACTGGTTTATTATTCTTTTCCCCATTGAGGGTGCTATAGACTTTCTGATGGATGCCCTTGAGGAAAGTATTATGTACGTCCGCCCGGAATGGTGCACTGTCCCGCAGAAAAAGCTAGAGCATGGCTATGGAAGAAGATACTCCTGGATACACAACAATTTTGACTGTAATGGTTACAACAGACTACTTTCAGTTTATGACAATTTGTATCCGGAAATCTGGACTCAGCAACAAAAACAAAGACTCTGGGATCTCAGATACTGGCTTGCCAACCCTTTATTTGAAAAAGACGGCAAACTCACTTCCCCCACAGAGTGGCTTGAGGAGAAATATCGGAAAGACTTCTTTACTGATGGTGTTCATTTCAACCAGAGTTATCTTTTCTCTTGTTTCAAAATGGGTTTTGCACATGAAAGGGAATTGATCAGGAATTTTGCAGAGGAATTCCGGGCAATAAGCGGGCGGGATTTTATAAGAAAACAGAAGGATTCCCCTGCCCTCCTTGCTGTCGTGGAAAAATTCAGAAACAGAATCCTTGATATTGAAATCCGGCGTGGCGAGGATAAAACCGCAGCCACTGAATTTATGCGCTGGTTCAAATATGCCGGAGGAATTGACTGTTTAGCTTCATTTCTGGGTGCCCTCGGTGAAGGCAGGCTTGTCAGGGGCGAGTCATATAACGATACCAGCCGCAATTATTCATTTACAAAAGTTATAAAAGCAACATTCCCGCCGGAAGCAGAGGATTACGAATATTTCGAAAAACGGATTTCCGAAGAAAAAATACCGGAAAAACTTCTTGTGGAAACTGCAATGCTTGCCCCCCAATGGGCGGGTTATATCGAAAAATTTCTGGGATGGAAAGGCTTTAAATCCGCAGTATTCTGGTTCCACGCCCACACTAAGGATGATCAGTGGTCAACAAACGATGATTTTTACGAAACATGGAAAGCAGAAATCAACACATACACCCCTCTTGATGAAAACAGCCTGAAAGACGGCGCAGTGGATGCAGATTGGTTCATGCAGGTTTACAGTGAACTTGGAGAAGCCCGATGGGACAAAATAGACGAAGCGGGGAAATTTGCATCCAGCGGCAACGGCCATGGAAGAGCAAGAATCTTTTCCGGCGCCATAACCGGAAAGACAGGCAAAAAGGAAATTATGGGGCGTATTAACGACAAACGGAATCAGGATGCACTCAGAGCACTCGGTTTGATTCCATTGCCTGAGGGAAAAAACAGGGATACGGAAATTTTTGAAAGATATGAAGTGATTCAGGAGTTTCTGCGCACAACAAAACAGTTCGGATCACAAAGGCAAGCCAGTGAAAAGCGGGCAGTAGCCATTGCGATGGAAAATCTCGCCCGAACCGGAGGTTATCCTGATCCCATCCGCCTTGAGTGGGCTATGGAAACAAAAGCTGTCGGCAGTTTAGCCGAGGGAGCCTTGAAAGTGCAAAAGGAAAACTATGCATTCATTCTGGAAATCAACTCCGACGGAGAACCTGAATTTACTGTAATGAATGGTGAAAAAGTAATCAAGAGCGTCCCTGCAGCTTACAAAAAAGACGAAGATGTGGTTGCCCTCCGCAACAAGGCAACAGAACTGAAAAAACAGGTTTCAAGAATCAGGAAATCCCTTGAAGAGGCTATGATCCGGCAGGATGCATTTACTCTGGATGAAGTGGCCGGATTAAGCCGCCATCCGATTCTGTCGGCATTTTTCAGCAAACTTGTGCTTACAGGGGAAAATATAACAGGACTTCCCGGAGATGACGGAAAAAGCCTGATGGGACCCGATGGGGAAAGATATGAGGTTCCTGATACCGCTTCACTGAGAATAGCGCATTCTTATGATCTTTTAAATTCCGGCAAATGGGATGTGTGGCAGAAGTATTTCTTCAGCAATAAAATAAAGCAGCCTTTCCGTCAGGTATTCAGAGAACTGTATGTTCTGACTGAAGCGGAAAAGCAGACAAAGGGCAGTTCACCAAGATACAACGGGCACAATGTAAAATCTCAGAAAACAGTGGCGATTCTCGGAAAACGGGGCTGGGTCATCCATCCTGATGAAGGACTGCGGAAGAATCTGCACAGGGAAAATCTAACAGTTTATCTCAATTTCAGCAATTATTATTACTTCTATTCAGGAGAAAACGAAATATGGGCTATTGACACCGTCGATTTTATGGAACGGGGAAAATGGGAACCTGTATCCTGGGATAAAATATCCCCGATTACATTCAGCGAAGTTATGCGGGATGTGGATCTTGTAGTCAGCGTTGCTCACAGCGAAAATTATAACCCTGAAGCAACAATGTCAACAGTGGAAATGCGTCTGGCACTGGTAAGGGAAACCTGCAGCATGCTTTGCCTGACAAATGTTGAAGTAACCGGCAACCGGGTTCTAATTTACGGAAAACTTGGTGAATATTCAGTTCATCCGGGATCAGCAGCGGTCCATAAAATGCCCGGCGGACATATCTGTATTATCCCTGTGGAAAGCCAGAAAATGGATCGCGTTTTTCTGCCTTTTGCAGACAGTGATCCTAAAACCGCTGAACTCATATCCAAAGTTTTACTTTTGTCAGAAGACAAAAAGATAAAATCCCCCCATATTCTCCAGCAGATAACGAGAAGCTGAAAACTAATGTTTTAAAGGGAAAAGGTTCGGAGGGAACCCGATTTTTTGGAAAAGCGGGTTTCCCCTGAAGGTTCCCAGGATCCCTCCCGGTCGGTCCCCAATTCAAAAGTTTTCTCCGGGAGCTTGGCAAACGGTTATAATTCTCGTGAGAGATCAAGTAAATTCATACCTTAATTCAGTGGCATCGGGTATAGATTTTGACTCAGAATGCCCTGACGGGGCGAACCCTGTGGGTCCGCGTCGGGGTTGCAAACCCCTCCTACAATCCTTTGTAAAGCTTGTGGTTATCGAGTTTGCTGGCGGTTGACGGGAGGATGTGGGACCGGGGGACAGGCGGGGACGCCTGCGATCCGGCAATCGTTGGCCAAGTTTGTGGTTATGGGGTTTGCTGGCGGTTGGCGGTGGTTTTAGGGACCCGGGGCAGGCGCAATGCCCATGAATTATGGTATGGATTAGTCTGATCGCTCACGAGTATAGGAGCGGTTTGCCCAGCTCCCAGAGAAAACTTTTTGAAAAAAGTTTCCTCCGGACCTCCATCCCAAAACTTTTGAATTGGGGGACCGACCATGGGACTTGGACCGACGGGGGTTTGGGAGCGACGGGGGGTTGGCCCCTCAGAGGGAACCCGATTTTTTGGAAAAGCGGGTTTCCCCTGAAGGTTCCAAGGATCCCTCCCGGTCAGTTCCCAATTCCCCCGGTCGGTCCCTCAATTCAAATATTTTCTCCGGGAGCTTGGCAAACGGTTATAATTTTTGTGAGAGATCAGGTAAATTCATACCTTA
Source organism: Bacillota bacterium (assembly GCA_021287065.1). GTDB lineage: Bacteria > Vulcanimicrobiota > JAJTBE01 > JAJTBE01 > JAJTBE01 > JAJTBE01. Next base: position 17,744 of record JAJTBE010000033.1, on the reverse strand, counting down.
GTTCAGTGGCATCGGGTATAGATTTTGACTCAGAATGCCCTGACGGGGCGAACCCTGCGGGTCCGCGTCGGGGTTGCAAACCCCTCCTACAATCCTTTGTAAAGCTTGTGGTTATCGAGTTTGCTGGCGGTTGGCGGGAGGATGTGGGACCGGGGGACAGGCGGGGACGCCTGCGATCCGGCAGTTAATGACGAAGCTTGCCGTTATGAGGTTTGCTGGCGGTTGGAGATAGTTGGGGGCGGGAGAGCACATTGGCTCTCCCCTACAGGATTTCCTATATTTGCAGGATTGTGGAGATTTTGCGGGGGAGTGGGTTTGGTATCAATGGTTTTTTTGTCAGGAAGGTTTTTTATATTTTTTTTAGAAACCTAAAGTTATCAATTATTTTTTTTGGTGGTTTCGAGGAACAGAGGATTTAAAAATCCTGTTATACTAATGAAAACTAAATTCGAGCTCATTCCAGATAAGAGGTAATTATGGCTTCACAGGACAGATCAAGAAAAGCAAGGTTGAAGGATGTTAGCAGCGAGGGCGACCTGCCTTCGGGAAGAATGCCGGTAGGACCAAAAAAGAGCAAGCCGGGGGCATCAACTGAAGAAATGAGTCTGGTTGATGAAATGTTCAGCTCTGCCGACTTTTACTTTCACAAAAAACAGTATGCATCTGCGAAACTCCATTACAGAGAAGCAGCTAACATAGCTGAGCGCTCCAAAGATATAAGAAAAGCAGCCGATGCCTTTTTTATGGCGGGGACATCCGCCCATGTATCCGGAGATATTCCATCAGCCATAGACAATTTTGAAAAGGCACGGACCCTTTACGACGAGCTTTTTGATAGAATGCGCCTTGCTGATACATGTTTTAACCTCGGAAAAATTTACAATGATGAAGATCGTCCCGATGATGCCATAGAACGCTTTAAAATTTCATACCGCATATATTCTGAAATGGGAGAAACACCCAACCTCACCGATTCATCATTTAATCTCGCCCTTCTTTATATGGATGTCGGCGAATCTGGAATTGCATATTCCCATTTTTTCACAGCTCTTGATGGTTACGAAGAGCTTGGTGATGACGAGAATTTTGCCGTAGCGCTTTACCACACAGGCAAGATGTTCTACGACAGTGATGAATATCCGGCAGCAAGGGAATATTTCGAAAGATCACTTAATTACTTCAAAAAGCTCAATAATTCGGAAGGAATGGCAGACTGCTATTTTAAACTTTCAAACCTGAGCCTTGATGAGGATCTACCGGAAGAAGCTCTTGAATTCGGAGGAAATGCCATAGATCTTTATCTGGAAACAGATGAGCAGGAATATGCCGCAGAAACCATGCTTAACATGGGAGAAGCCTACGAGAAAATCGGTGAAAAAGAAAAAGCAGCGGAGCAGTATCACAAAGCTGCCAATTTATTTGCTTCCGACGATTCTGAGATCGGAAAAGGAGATGCATATTTCAATCTTGGCGCTCTGGAGGAAGACTCCGAGAATAATGTGGAAGCGCTGAAATATTATTCCATGGCCGGAGAATGCTACAGAAAAGGCGAGGATCCGAGAAACGAGGGAGATGCATATTTCCACATTGCAGAAATTTACAACGATATCAAAGATATGGAAAACGCCCGTTTCTTCTATAAAAAAGCAAAAGTATGCTACGAAAGATGCAGAAATTCAGATCTCATAACTAAAGTCAAAGATATTATTGATGCACTGGAACCATAGCGAAAATGAGCTTTAAAGAGTTGAGCCGTATTACTCTTGCCGGTATATCATACCCTTCTGAATTTTCCGGCAGACAGTATTTCTATGTGCCTGCAGGCATTCTCTCTTTAGCTTCTTATGTATCAAAGCACGGTTTTAAACCGGAAATTATCGATTTTCAGCTAATGAACTACGAAAATCCTTATTCCCCGGATAGTATATCGGATTTTCTCAAATCAGCGTCCTCAGACATTATCGGTATAAGCGTGATGACGAAAGATCTGCCTGCAGTTCTTATCGCATGCGGCAAATTCAGGGAGCTTTTTCCGGAAAAGACGATAATTCTCGGAGGTCCGGGACCTACAGGATCAGCAAAACATATCATGGAAAAATTCCCCTGTGTTGATTTTATCATAAGGGGCGAAGGTGAAATAACACTTCTGGAGCTGCTCAAAGCCCTGAAAGATAATGAACCTCTTTCGGAAATCAATGGACTCGTCTTCAGGGACAGGGACAAAGTGGTAGTGAATCCGGCGAGATGCCGGATAGAAAACCTTGATGAGCTGCCTCTGCCCGACTATTCGCTGATTGACCACAGAAAATACAATATTATTTACATCCCCTCAACCAGAGGCTGCCGCCATTTCTGCACATTCTGCGATCAGCCCGCACTATGGCAGGGAAGAGAAATCCGCCGTTCCCTGAAAAGTCTGACCGATGAAATTGACTATATAACAAAAGAACTAAAAGCAAAATGGGAAATTGCTTTTTCAGACAATGAATTCTGCGCCGACCCTGAGCGGTTTGAAGAATTCAGCAGAATTTACCGTGAAAACAATTATGATTTCTGTTTTTCTATGGACAGAAGAGTGGATTCCGTTGATGACACTTTTCTGAAAGAAGCAAGAAAAATCAACTGCGGCCTAATCCTTTACGGCGTTGAATCAGGAAGCGAAAAGGTTCTCAGAGAGATAAAGAAAGGCTTCAAGCCCGACAGTATTAAGCCGGGGCTGCTGGCTTCGTCCCGTTTTATGATCAACAGTATCGCATCTTTTATGTTTTCATACCCCTTTGAAACCGCTGAAGATTTTCTGGAAACTGCAAACCTGATTTATTCGATGTGGAATGAAAAGACAATGAATTTCATCACATTTCAGATTCACTACCTGTCCCCTCTCCCCCGGACCCCAATATTCGAAAAATATAAAGACAGAATAGTACGTCGGAAAGTTTCGAACCTGATGGTGACAAAAAGAAACGAAGCTCAGTATGATACAATAATCGACAACGATCTAAAAAAAGCTGCGGTCCTTCCAAAGAAACTGGACAACGACAGGGACGAAGATGATCCTGAAGTTGAAAAACTCATAAGGGAGAACCCTGAAATCTGCAGTGGTTTTTATATTTACAATTCACCGGGACTACATGTGAAGGAAAATATAATCGAATGCCTGAAAATTCTCTTTAGGGAAAAAGTTAAAACAGCTCTTTTTATTAAAGATGATTACAGATATCTTTTTAACGGAAGAAAAATCGTCGCTGCAGGTCCTGCCGACGATAAGGATGTCAATGGACTTTACCTGAAAATCGATTATCAAACCCTTAAAAACCCACAGCAATTTATAGAAGAGCTGAAGCAAACCGGAAAGAAGCAGGGGCTGATAGAATTTGCCGGGCATACCCTCCCTGAAAACACCACAACGGGAGACATGATTTTTTCCCTGCTTGAATCGATGCGGGCTTCAGGGATTAATCCAATCCTTTTATCTCCGGTAAAACAATGTCTTTTCAGATTTACGGTAAGCCTGAAGATGCAGTCACAGTTCGGAATGCCATCAACAGCTTTTAAAACTTACAAATTATCGTGATTCCATCCTTTTCGTCCATATAAAAAGAGAACCCTTCGGGTTCCCTTATTTTTAAATTTTCAGATGTAAGATTGCCGATTACTCGGTTTTCTTTTCTCCGCCCTCAGCAGGTTTTTCCTCAGTTTTGCCTTCTGTTCCGGGTTCAGCGGGTTTTTCGCCGGGTTTGCCTTCCATTCCGGGTTCTGCGGGCTTTTCACCGGGTTTACTTTCCATACCGGGTTCAGCGGGCTTTTCTTCGGTTTTACCTTCCATACCAGGTTCAGCGGGTTTCTCTTCAGTTTTGCCTTCCATACCAGGTTCTCCAGGTTTGCCGGGTTCGGTCGGTTTCACATCAGCAGGACTTGCTGTTCCCTCAGGGGAAGAAACGGGTCTCTTCTCCAGATTGGCGGGTACTTTCTTAGGTCTGCGGATTGCCTTTGCAATTTTCTTATCAGTAGTGGTTTTGAAAATTACGGTTACATAAAGTCCGGGTTCAAGGGTCAGGTTGCCATACATTCTCTTAGTGCCTGAATTGATTTCAAACTTCATATTTTTTCCACTGACGCCCTGCAGTTCGATGGATTTATCATCCACGGAAACGATATTTCCGGAGAATTTATCTCCCATAAGAACCAGCGGGAAATCAACGGTTCCGTATTCGTTGTATTCAAGAAATGTTAAACCACCGAGGTAAACGAGAATACCAACAGCGATAAGAATAATCACAATTCCAACAATCGATTTGCCTTTCATTCATTTTCACCCCTTTCTTAATGAAATAAACAAAGGCAGGGGTTGCCCCCTGCCTGTAAAAACATTATTCCTGTTTCTGACCGCATCCGGTGCAGAATTTAGCTCCGGGAGCCAGTTCACTGCCACAGTTTGTGCATTTTGCCGCCTGTGGAACCATTGACTGTCCGCAGTTGGGGCAGAATTTCGCACCTTCGTGCACTTCCGCCTGACAACCGGGACACTTAGGCTTTGGAGGAGCAGTCGGGTTTCCGCAGTTTGAGCAGAACTTTGAACCCTGCGGAACCTGCGCCTGACAGCTTGGGCAGGCAACCATAACCTGTGCGGGATGAGCCGGTGCGGCAGGAGCCTGCTGTGGAGCGGGAGCCACTTGCTGTTGCTGTCCGCTCATTGCGCCGCTCATAGCCTGTGCCATCATCTGGGGCATCATCATACCCATGCCCATTCCCATTCCGGCGGACATAGGATCAGTGCCTGATCCGGCAGGTTTTTTAGCCATATCGCCCATTGCTGTTGCAGCTTTATACTGGGTAAACTTACCCATATCACCCAAAGCGCCCATGCGTGCTCTCTCTTTGAAAGCTTCCTGAACTTCTTCGGGTACTGAAATATCCTGTATGAAGAAATCCCTTACTTCGATACCGTATTTTTCAAAGTCTTCTTTAACCTTGAATTTCATTTCAGCATTGAATTTATTGGTTTCCTTTCTTATGGTTCCATAAGACTGGAAACGGGTGGTAATCATTGTGCTGAAATTGGAACGGATGCTGCCTTTAAGGAATTTCTGTATTTCTGCAGTAGAGAACATACCTTCAGTGCCGACAAGGGTGTTGACAAATAACTGAGGGTCAATAACCTTAATCGTATATGTTCCGAATACCCTTAACGAAACCCATCCGAGGTCAGGGTCCTGCAGGTCTATGGGCTGGGGGGTTCCCCATTTCATATCCTGAAATACTTTGGTGTTAACAAAGTAAACCTGTGCCTGGAAGGGAGTCTTCTGGTCCTGAGTGAATTTTTCCACTAACTGGGCCAGGAAAGGAATATTCTGAGTAGACAGTGTATAGCGGCCAGGGCCAAAAACATCAAGGGCTTTACCATCTTTGAAGAAGACGGCTGCCTGAGTTTCCTGAACAATAAGCTGCGCTCCCCATTTGATGTCGGCTACGCCTTCCTGTGGGAATTTGTAAACCATTTCATCTGAACGCATGTTGCTGTATTCAACAATGTCAACAACTCTCTGAGGAGTAATTTTGTCAAACATTCCCATTAATTATTCCACCCCCATTACAACTTTTTTGCGGTCGGTGAGTTTCTGATCCAGAGATTTTATAGTTTTCTCCAGATCCCGCAAACGGGTTTTGGGGTCTCCACTGTCGGATTCAAGGGCTGCCATTACAGCATCAATACCCTCTCCGATTGCGGAAATGTTGTCAATCATGCCAAGGTCATACTCGTACAGTGTATCGAGTTCCATCTCGCCTATTCTCACAGCATCGAAAATTCCCGAATAGCCATGTGTGGCGTGTTCGATCTTTTCGTTTACCTTATCCAGGATTTTGCCGATACGATCAAGTTCTTCAATCTGGTCCATTTTGCCTGATCGAATCATCTCCTGTCCCACTTCTGTGAGCTTACCTTTCAGCTCGGTAACCTGCTGGGACATGAATTTCCTCTGTATCTGGTCAGCGGTCCGCGACTGTTCCTTGTTTTTGTATCCCTCAAACCCCGGGATCTTACGCATCAGTTTCTCGAGGAAATTTTCGCCCTCTTTCATCTTGGAACGAAGATCTTCCAACGTATTTCCCTCCTTGTTTATAAGGGAGTTACCCTTTTAATAAAAGTTACCGTTGACCCGGCTTTTTTTATTCCATACTGCCAGAGTTAATCCTTCTTCAAAAGCAGTTTCGGTAATATATCAAAACCGGACTTTCGGCAAAAAAGTTCTCATGCTTCTTTTACAGAAACAAAACATATGATAGAATGGTAGGGTCAATGACTTTTTTATTTCCCATTTGATAAAGGGGATTGGAAATGCAGATTCAACCCAACATTACATACCAGAACCCTTCAGGCGCACCGCCTGACAAAGCGGTGCAATCCACAGCTTCCGACAAAAAGGAATGGACTGTCCTTTTATATCTTGATGGAAACAACAATATAGAAGGGGACATACTCAACAGCTTTCTCACATCCGAGGAAGTATCGGAACACAAGCAGATGAATATGCTCGCCCAGCTTGGAAGAGCGCCGCAATCCATTGCCCACAATTCGTACAAAGACGAAGTTGACGGCGATTGGGACGGAGTGAGGCGTTATGTGGTAAAACAGGGCGAAAAGGATCCTTACGGAAGCCAGGTCTGGACATCACTTGGCACACACAACAAAAAAATCGACTCTCAGCTTGTGGCGGATTTTGGAAAAGCTGACATGAGCAGCAAGGAAACTCTTGCTGATTTTCTCAAATGGGGAATTAAAAATTATCCTGCAAAGCGCTATATGGTGGTTCTTGCAAGTCATGGTTCGGGATTTCTCGGAAGCCTGACCGATTATAAGAGCGGAAAGCATATGAGCGCAAAGGAAATGAGCAGCGCTTTCAGGGAAACAGAGAAAGAAACCGGCGTTAAACCTGATGTTCTTGTGATGGACGCATGTCTTATGGCGCAGGCGGAACCTGCATATGAAATGAAAGATGCGGCAAAATTCTATGTAGCATCGGAAGATGTGAATTTTGACTGCTACCCCGTTCAGAAAACTATGGAGCAGGTTCACAAAATGATGGACGAGGGTCAGGAAATCACCCCTGAAATCATGGCGAAAACCATAGTTGAAAAAGCGGGGGAATTCCACCACACACCGGCGGTTTCTGCAATCAACACAGAAAAGCTTCCAGAGATGAAAGATACTGTTAAGAATCTGGCTGACGCTCTTCTTTCAACACAAACCGATTCGGCAGTGATAAGAAGTATTATTAAGGAAACAAGGAATTTCAACATAGAACAGCCTAATGTCAAACCTTATTCGGACTATAAGGATTTAGGGGATTTTGTTCATAAACTTGCGTCAGACAGCCGGATTTCGGATCAGAATCTTAAAACTGCTGCAGTAAAGACCCTTGAAAAGCTCACAGGTGAAGTCATAGCTTACGAAGCCCATCAGAGCCATTATGACTCCAACGGCAAAAAGGCATACGGAATGACAGTTTATATGCCTTCTACGGGATTCAGATATGACAACTGGGAATGGAATTTTCCTTATGATACGAATAAGAACGAATACGAAGGAATTTACCGCAGTCTGAATTTTGCAAGAGAAACCGGGTGGGACAAGGTAATTGATAAATTTGCGGAAAACGCCAAACCTTCGGTTAAAGGCGCTGATGTAATTAATTCACTTATTGGCAAAGGAAAACAGAAATGACGACAGCTGTATATCCGGGGAGTTTCGATCCGTTTACAAACGGACATCAGGACATTCTTGAGCGCGCCCTGGGAATATTTGACAAAGTAATTATCGCAGTAGTAAGAAATCCCGGAAAGAACCCTCTGTTCACCCTTGATGAAAGAGTTGAAATAATAAAAAATTCAATTCCTGCGGGCAGCAATATTCAGGTTGAATGTTTCAACGGGCTTCTTGTGGATTTCATGAAAAAAGTGGATTCAAGAATTATCGTTAAGGGCCTCCGGGCTGTATCGGATTTTGAATTTGAATTTCAGATGGCGCTGATGAACAGAAAGCTGAATCCGGAAATAGAAACCGTATTTCTTATGACATCGGCTGACTATGCTTTTCTAAGTTCATCCAAAGTCAGGGAAATTGCCGTTCTGGGCGGAGAAGTGAAATGCCTCGTTTCTCCATATACTGATGAGGTTTTGAGAAAAAAACTTGCCGGAAAACAGTCCGGCGGAGAAAATGTAGAAAAGGATTAATGCAGGGTATTTATTTTCTTGGTAGAAGTATGCAGAAAATCCGGAATTCCTGAGGAATAACTATGAGAATTTATCATGTACTTGAAAAAATCGAAAATGCTGTTTACAACAGCCCTAAAATACCATGGACTAATTATGCCCTTATCCGCAAGGACAAGATACTCAACCTCATAGAGAAGACAAGAAATGATCTGCCTGAAGAGATGAAACGGGCAAGATGGGTCTCACAGGAGAACCAGCGCATCATACAGGAATCTCAGGTGAAAGCCGGGGAGATTGTGAGAGAAGCGGAGAACCGCTCTAAAGACCTGCTAAGAGATGCAAGGGAAGAAAGCAGAAGGCTCCTTGATAAGGAAGCTATAGTTATCAATGCTAAAAACAGAGCGGATGAAATTCTTGCAGCTTCAAAAGCTGAAGCTGAAGCAATGCTCAATGCAGCACGGGAGAAATCCACCGAGTTGTATAAAAAGGCGGAAATGACTGCCACCGATGTTACATACCGGGCAAATATGGAAGCAAAACGCACGAGAAAAAGCGCTGAAGACTATGTCTGGAAGCTGTTCAGCACCCTTGATTCGGAAGTTACAAAAGTAAATGAAATAATGAAAAGAAGCATGCAGCAGATGCAGGCAGCCAAAGCAGAAGAACAGGCTGTAAAGACGACAGAAATCCAGAATATCGAAGCAGCCCTTCTGGACAAGAAGAAAGATCCCGGTAAGAAATAACCTAACCGGAGCAGCAAACATGCGGGAAAACACAATAAGCGCACCTGAATTCAACACCGGGAAAGCCGGTTTTGATTTTGCTTCAGGAAAATCATCACGTAGAGATTTTATTAAGAATACGGTATTAACCGCCGGACTTCTCGCAGCAGGAATGACATCCTGCAGCCGCTCCCCTGCCCCGGTTCAGACTCCCGCTTCGGAAAAAATTCAGACAACAGGCGCAATCAGAGAAAAACTCTTTGAACAGAGACCTCTTGGCAAAACCGGTATAAATGTTTGTTCTCTCAGTGCCGGACAATGCGCTCAGCCCGATCTTCTTGTTGAAGCCTATAATGCCGGAATTACTTCATTCGAAACCGCCAGAGGCTATATGGGCGGAAATCTTGAGAGAATCATCGGCAAAGCCCTGAAAAGTATTCCACGGGATAAAGTTGTTATTATCACAAAAATCGAATGCAGCAGCCAGAACCGACTGACAATGATCCGAAAAACCGAGGAATGCCTGAATGCTCTTGGTATTGATACAATAGATGTACTGCTTGCCCATGGAGTTCATGCAACTTCACTCTTATCAAGCGAAGTTGTTATGCAGACCTTCACAGAGTTGAAAAAATCAGGCAAGATCAGATTCTGCGGAGTTAGCACCCACCAGACCAAAGAGATAGGCGAATGGATGCTTCAGAATCCCTTTTATGATGTTTTGATGACAGCGTTTAACTATTCATTCCCTGCGGAAGCTTCCGACCTGCTCAGGCAGTTGAGGCAAAAAGGCACCGGAATAATAGGCATGAAATCACTGACTTTCAAATTTGACGATCACAAAGCCACGATTCCGTCGGCACTGAAATTTGCTCTTTCAAGGGATTTTATGGATACTGTTGCCGTACCGTTCAGTAATGCGGAAAATTTTGACGCCAATATGGAAACGGTAAAACAGAAATTCTCACAGGATGATGAAAAAATTCTTGCCGCCAACTCAAAGGGGATTCTTCAGGAATATTATTTCAATCCTGATTCCCAGCCCGGGCGTCCAGTGCAGCCTTCAAGCCTCTGACCAGTTTTTCAGCTTTTGATTTGTCACTGAAACCTTCCGCACCGGCAAGATAAACGCCCGAAACTGCGGCAGTCCGGTTTCCGGTAATACTTCTGCAGGCATTCTCCGCATCTTTTTTGTTGTCAAAAATCACAATGAAAGCTCTGCCGGTCTTGCCATTATAATTATATTCAGCCTCAAATCCCCGTTTGAAATTTCTCTTTCCCAGAACATTCTTCGGCACATACCTGACGGAATAATCGATCAGACCGGCTTTTGGAAAATACGAAATCTCGACAGGAACCACAAGCTTCCCTTCAAGTTTACCGGAGAAATAATCCGCAAGTTTTTTCAGATCCTTTCCGAATGATTTTCCCTCTGACTGCGAAATATTCTGAATCCTTACAAACCGTTTGTCCCTGAAAAAAGTGAGAACATTATCTTCTGCAAAACCCATGCTCCCCACCCTGACAAACTTACCATACTGATTCGTATAGCTTGAAAAAAGTCCGTAGGCGTTGTAAAGGCTGTCAACCTGAGCAAGCTGGATTTCATAAATATTTTTACCTGATTTATACCGGGCAATCTGCATTCTGATAAAACCATAATTGAGAAAAAGATCCGCTTCGCCGTCTATTGCAAGGTATAGATCCTTTCCGTTATACTGCTTTACCTTGCCGTCCAGCTCAAACCCCGCAGCTTTCTGAGGGAAAAATCCCGGTTTTATATCAGATTCCGGCTTTCTTGCTTTTACTGTTTCTATGGCAAAAGCAGAAGATGAATTTATCAGGTTTTTTTGAGAATAGAAGGCATTCAGGATAAAAGCAAGAATAATAAAAATGATTGGCGTTATCCTTTGTATAGCTGATCCGAACATTATTAAAAAACCTGCTTTCGTAGTTAGTTGTTCAAACCTGAATATTAACACGAAGCTAATTTTAAAACAAGTGGCTGCATTGTCATATCTGAACGCCTTTTTCACCCGGAATGAAAAAATCTTTTAGAAATTGATATAAGTAGTTGAAATCGGGAAAACGGGTTAACCACAAATTTATAAAATCATTTCCCGTGAAGGAAAATCCCGAATCAATGAAAATATACACAGGGTAATCACTTGTATCTGCTTATTGACTGGTATTTAGTATGAAATCATTATTTTTTGACACATTTGAATCGATAGGATCAGGAGTTCTTGGATTTTTCCGCTATATCGGCGGGCTTGTTCTCCTGTTCTTTGACAGCCTCAGATGGATTTTTAAAGGTGTGGTCGGATTAAACCTCAGAGTCAGGCTCTTCTTCGAGCAAGCTGCTGTTCTGGGCGTCAATTCGTTCCCCATCGTATCCATCACAACCTGCTTTACCGGTGCGGTTATTTCCCTTCAGCTTGCTGATATGGCAGTGAGATACGGAGCCGGTAAATTTGTCGGCGGCGGTGTTGCTCTGGCAATGGCGAGAGAACTTGCCCCGATGCTTACAGCTATTGTAGTGGCAGGCAGAGCAGGTTCATCCATCACTGCGGAAATCGGCTCGATGGTTGTAACCGAACAAATCGACGCTCTGAAAGCTATGGCGACCAGCCCGATAAAATATCTCGTGGTGCCGAGAGTTCTTGCCTGCGCGCTTCTTATCCCGATGCTCACATTGTTCTCAATGTTTGCAGGTGTAATCGGCGGCGCAGTGGTGGCAAACTCGATGGCCCATGTAAACTACACAACCTATTTCGATTCCATAAAGACAATGATGGTGATGAAAGATGTTTACAAAGGTATCTTCAAAGGTCTGGTCTTCGGAATCGAAATCGCACTGATCAGCTGCTTCCAGGGACTATCCACAACAGGAGGCGCAGCCGGTGTGGGGCGGGCAACCACAGGCTCTGTGGTTAACTCAATGCTCGTAATATTTATTACAAACTTTATCCTGTCGGCAATCCTTTTTCAGGCAGGAAAATACTAAAAGAGGCGTTTGTCTTGTTTGGACTTTTAAATAAAAAGAAAAACAATAACGGAGCAGACTGCCCCAACGGGGAATGTATCGGCGATGAAGTTAAAATTGCCGTAAGACAGGTCAATGTAACCCTTGGCGGCAGAAAAGTTCTGGACAATGTGGATCTGGACATCAAAACCGGAAAAACCCTTGTTATAATGGGACTATCCGGCATGGGCAAATCCACTATGATTCGTTCCATATTACGGCTTCAGGAACCTGAAAGCGGTATGATTTTTTTTGAAGGACAAGATATCCTGAAACTCAGGGAGCATGATCTTGATGAAGTAAGAAGCAGAATAGGTATGGTTTTTCAGAAAGCTGCCCTGTTCGACTCTATGACCATCAGCGAAAATGTCGGTTTCGGACTTAAAGAACAAAAGAAACTCAAAGGACCTGAACTGGAAAAGAGAGTTCTGGAAATGCTGGATATTGTAGATCTGGCTGGAAAAGAAAACTCACTGCCTTCCGAGCTTTCCGGAGGAATGCAGAAAAGAGCAAGTCTTGCAAGGGTTTTGTGTTACAGACCGGAAGTAATACTCTATGACGAACCCACAACAGGACTTGATCCGATAATTTGTAATGTAATCAACAAACTGATTATGGACATGAAACAGAGGTTTGGTGTAACATCAGTAGTTGTAACCCACGATCTTGATTCTGCAAAAATGATAGCAGACGAGATTGCCATGCTTCATATGGGAAAAATTATCGAAAAAGGCACCCCTGAAGAGTTTTTTAATTCGTCAAACCCTATAGTGAAGCAATTTGTTAAAGGATCATCGGAAGGTCCCATCAAAGTATAAACGGAGTCTCCCGCAAGGAGGATAATTCAGTGAAAAAGAAATCTACAAGCGAACTTAAAGTTGGTATAATAACCGTGTTATTCATTCTGGCAATGTATGTAACTTTGGTACATATGGGCGTTATGGGTAAAAAAGTCGGTCAGACATATACCATACAGTTTATAAAAGCAGGCGGAATTACAGTCGGCTCAAGCGTCAGATACGCAGGCGTTGAAATCGGAAAAGTTACCTCTGTGGTTATTAAACCCGCACAGGCATACTATTACGATTCGAAAAAAGATGATTATGTAGCGCTTAACGAACCAGACGGAAAACCCCTGATCATAGATCAGGCATTTGTCACATTTATGATCACCAACGATTACCTCTTTGCAGGCAAGAACCCAACTTTCACCGATAAAACGGAAATTGCGGTTTCAAGTTCGGTTATGGGCGACAAGAGCATCGAAATCAGCCCGAAAACCGGCAAAATGCTTGATCCCAGACTTCCTATGAAGGGCTTACCCCCCATCACAATTGAAGACTTTATTGCCAAATCGGAAAAAACCATCGGCAAGCTGGAAACAGCCATCGACGGAGTTAACAATATCCTCGGCGACCCGGCAACCCAGAAGAATATCAAGATGAGCCTTGAAAACTTCAAAGACCTTACCGGAAACCTGAAAGATGCTTCATCTTCAGCAAAAAACGGTATGGAAAGAATCGCTGCACAAGTCGATCTATTGGCTAACAACGCCAACAGAGTTCTTAACAATGTTGACAGCCAGATTACAGCTTCCGGCAGAAATATCGAAAGCTTCACCGGCACCCTCAACAGAATCGCCGGAAGCAACGAAGGCGACATAAGGCTTATCGTTAAAAACCTGCTCACCACTTCAAAAAGCCTGAACAACACGCTTCAGACAGTGGAAAAACTGGTCAGCAGTAAGGAATTTAACGAAGATATCCTTGTCACCCTTCACAACATCAAAGGTGCCAGCGAACAGATTGTCGGTATAGCTTCAGACATCAGAGCGGTTACATCAGACGGACAGCTCCGTGAAGACCTGAAAACAGCAGTCAGCGAAGCAAAGGAAACCGCAGAAGGAGCCAACAAGCTCATAAAAGGCGTAAACAACTTCCTCGGAGTTGATAAGAAAAACGGCCAGTCCTCAATCAGCCTGAAAAAACTTGCAGAAGTAAATGCAGAAGCTGAATGGGACAAAAAAACCGGAAGAGTTTCACCCAATGCCAATGTTACCCTCTTCCCCCAGTGCAAATCATCAGTTAAACTGGGAATGGACAGCATCGGATACGATAACCTCTGGAACGTACAGTATCGTATGGGCAATGGACTTCTAAGACCAAGAATCGGCGTTATCAGATCCCAGGTTGGACTTGGAACGGATGTCAACATGGGAAAATCCCTCGGAGTTTACCTCGACGCTTACAATCCCCGTGATGTCAATGTTGACATTACAGGCAGAGTCTTTGTAAAAGATTTTTACCTGATGGGCGGAGTCAGAGATGTATTTGACAAAAAAAATACAGTCTTTGGAGTAGGAACAAGGTTCTAAAGGTAATTAACCGGACATGGAAATATAACTGATTATCTTAAAGGTAATCAGACATTTCGGGAGAATTTAGCATAATTGACTGAAAAAGGATCATCCATAATAATGGAAAAATGGCTTTCTCACAATATACCCGAGTTTCGGGATAATACTCCTGAAAAGGAAAGAGAAGACAACTCCAATCTCTTACAGCAGGACACTTTACGGCCGGGAGATCTTATTGATTCCCGGTATCGTATTATTAATCTTGTAAAATCCGGTGGCATGGGTTCTGTTTATAAGGCGGAAGATATATGCCTTAACAACCGTATATGCGCTGTGAAGGAAATGCATGATTCCTTTTCAACCACAGAAGAGAAAAGGACCGGAATTGACAGATTTCTCAGCGAAATTCAGGTTCTGGAGAGCTTTAATCATCCCAATATTCCAAAAGTTTCAGATCATTTCTTTATAGAAAAACCGCCGACAAGACTATATTATTTCATAATGGAGTATATCGACGGAATTGATCTGTCAACCTATATCAAAAAATACGGTGGACCGGGACTTCCTGAAAAGCAGGTTATTCAATGGTCGGTGCAGGTTTGTGAAGCCCTTGAGTATCTGCATAAAATGGATCCTCCGGTAACCCATCGTGATATAAAATCATCAAACCTTCTCTTCCGGCACGAAGACAAGAGGATTCTCCTTATTGACTTCGGAATAGCAAGGGTTACAAACCCGGGAGAAGGTTACTGGATTGGCACGCCCGGTTATGCACCGCCAGAGCAGCAGATGGGCAGACCGGAACCGGCATCCGATTTTTACGCACTGGCAGCCACAATGCACGAGCTTCTGTCGGGAAAAAGACCGGAAGATTTCCACTTCCCGGCTTTTGAGGATATGAATATCAAAGTCAGCGACAGACTCACCGATTTTATTACATGCTGCCTCGAATTCGACCCTATGGACCGTCCCCTTAATGCAGGAGAAATGAAAAAGGAACTCCTCGATATTCTTGGAGAACCTCTCGATGTAGGACCTCTTTCCGCCGATTATCTTTTTGATAATGTGGTTCAGGAATTCAAAAAGAAGAAACTGGATCCGGCGTTGATTAACCTGATCAATCGCTACGGCAACGAAGCAGAAACCAAACATGTGCCCAAGTATCTCGATTATCTCGAACTGATACTCTCCTGCCCCACAAAGTTCAGACTCATTATCAAAAAAGATAACAGAGACAGACGGATTCACTTTTTCGAAAAACAGGGCATCCTTGAAACCAAGGAACTGGGAAGCCTTAATCCGATGAACGCAGCAGAAGCTGAACAGGTTCATCAGTTTATAAACAAGTTCACAAAGGACTATGAAAACTTCAAAGGCGCCAACTGGGGCGGCGGAGAAGGATTCATCGGCTTCGGCGGACTTGGCAATATTATCTGACACAAAGAACCTATACCCTTTGGCGGTTAGCGGTTAGAGGAAATTATTAAGCATTGACGAAATAAGCCTCAAGGGGAAATGGGCGGCACGAAGCCGCAGGAACAGGAGGAGCCTGGATTGATCGACAATATAGATAAACTTACAGGTTTATACAACCAGAAATATTTCCTGAAGCGCCTGGATGAAGAACTGGCGAGAACAAGACGGTACAAAAGGCCTTTGACCGTTATTCTGCTTGAAATTAACTACGGCTATTATATGCAGGACTACAATATACGCTGGGCTATGGTTTATACAATTCTGAAACAGTTTGGAGCACTACTCCTGAGACAGCTCCGCAATGTGGATATGGCAGGGAGATATGGCGGAGAACTGTTTACCGTTCTTCTTCCTGAAACACCCCTCGACGGAAGCAAAATTGCAGCGGAACGCATAAGAGAAAGAGTAGCCGAACACTCATTTATCGGCGACAATGTCGTTGAAGCAGTCAGGCTTGCAGTCAACGGCGGACTTGCATCCTTCCCCATCCACGGCAAAACATCCAAAGAAATCATATCATCAGCCCATCAGGGTCTTCTTATAGCAAGAAACGAAGGCGGCAACAAGATTATAACCTGCCCGCACACTCTTTATGACGATCTCGGAAATACACTGCTGACTATGGATGGAGATTCAGCTCAAAACGACGAAACTATATAAGTAACCAAAACAGTTATTCTAAACTGATATAGATACTATATAGTTTGCTTTTGCTTTTTATTACACAGTATGTTAAAATGATCTGTTATCAATTGCAATTGGAAGCAGGGGGATAAAGAGATTTTGACAGTTGCATAGAATTTTGATTTCAAGGCGGCCTGTAATGCCGGTAAAAAAGAAACATACAAAAGTACAAAAGGTGCCTGATAAGCACAAAGATTTTTATATTGTTGCAATTGGAGCCTCTGCCGGAGGCCTTGAAGCACTTGAAAAATTTTTTTCACACATGCCCTCTGACAGCGGTATGGCATTTGTAATAGTTTCCCATCTTGCACCAGACCATAAAAGCATCCTTGCCGAGATATTAAGCAAATACAACTCTATGAAAATATGCCAGGCAGAAGACGGGATGCAGGTAAAACCTGACAATGTCTATGTAATACCGCCAAACTGGGATTTGGTTATAATGCATGAAACTCTTCAGCTTTTAGAGCCGGTAATCAAACATTCCCTTCGACACCCGATTGACACCTTTTTTCGCAGTCTTGCCAAAGACAAAAAAGATCTTGCGATAGGCATTGTTTTGTCGGGAAGCGGTACGGAAGGTGTTCTCGGAATCAGGGACATAAAGGAAGAAGGCGGACTGGTTATGGCTCAGGATACAAGTTCTGCCAGATATGACTCTATGCCGGGAGCAGCTATAGCAACAGGTATTGTCGATTATGTTCTTCCTCCTGAGAAAATGCCGAATCATTTAATCAAACATATAAATAAGGCAATTCCGGGACAGATAAAAATCACAAAAGAAGTATTTGGCGGGCAGTCTTCTTCTATTCAAAAGATTTTTGTTTTGATAAGAGATTATACAGGGAATGATTTTTCCCTGTACAAACAAAAAACGATGATCAGAAGAATAGAAAGGAGAATGGCGGTCCATCAACTTGACAACCTTGAAGCTTATGTAAAATTCATACAGCACAATCCCGATGAAATCGAAAAACTTTTCAAGGAATTGCTGATAAGAGTCACTCACTTTTTCAGAGATAATGATGCATTCAGTATTTTAAAGAAACAGGCCCTTCCCCATTTACTCAAAGATAAGGAACGGGACGAAGTATTGAGAGTATGGATTCCCGGATGCTCCACAGGAGAAGAAGCATACTCAATAGCAATTATTATACAGGAATTTCTCAATGAGCATCAGCTAAAGGTCAAAGTTCAGATTTTTGCTACTGATATTGATGAAGAGAGTATAGAAAAATCCCGTACAGGCATCTACCCGGAGAGCATT
>JAJTBE010000218.1 GCA_021287065.1 Bacillota bacterium | reverse complement strand
TGGGAAGCAAAGGTTGATCAGAAAAAGAGTATAATATTGACTGTTTCAATGAAAAGAGGTTTTCACATTGTAAGATGGGGTAACAAGATTGATAAAAAACTTGAAGAAATACGCAAACAACTGCCTGCAGATGTAAAGCTTCAGACTCTTTATAACCAGCCTGTTGCAGTACAGCATTCCGTTGATAAATTTCTCAAGAGTTTTATTGAAGCTATTGTCCTTGTTATCATTATTCTTGGAATCGGTCTTGGTCTGAGAAATGCCGGAATTGTAGCTTTGGCAATTCCATTGATTGTTTTAGCCACATTTGGGGTTATGAATTGTTTGAAAATTGAATTGCATCAAATGTCAATCAGTGCTTTGATTATTGTGCTGGGGATGATTGTTGACAATTCAGTTGTGGTTATTGATAACATTGAGCGGTATCTGCAGCTTGGTTATTCAAAGGTTGAAGCTTCGATAAAAGGAACACTTGAGGTTTCGTCTGCATTGTTTTCCGGCACTGCAGCCATAGTTACGGCTTTTCTGGTTCTTACATTTGTATCAGGAAGCCTTGGCGAATATATCAGAGCTTTGCCTATGGTAATCTGTATTTCACTGATTGTTTCATATTTTGTTGCTTTGCTCGTTTCGCCTCCTCTTGCTTCTATATTGGCAAAATCTCATGTCAAAAATAAAGATGAAAAAGATAGCGAGAAAGGGGAAACCACGAAAAAAAGCAGTCTGTTCCGCAGAATCTATTATAAGTTTGTGGATTTGACTCAGCGTTTCAAGGCATTCTCTTTGTTTACATTGTTGGGTCTGTTTGTTGCATCACTATATATGGCTGCAAATTATATTCCGATTTCTTTCTTTCCCCCTGCTGATAAATCTCAGTTTCTTGTCAATGTTTTTCTTCCCGAAGGTTCTGATATTTATGCAACAAGAGACAGGGTTGCTCTGATTGAGAAAAAACTGGAGCAGATGAAAAAGGAAATATCACAGGAGCCCAATGGAAAGGGTAAAGAAAATGGCAAGCCTCTCGTATCAAGTTATGTGACTTATTTAGGTCAGTCCGGTCCCAGGTTCTTTATCGCAATTCTTCCAAGAGCGCCTATGAATCGTTATGCGCATATCATGGTAACAACGCCGGATGGGAAACAGACGAGAAAAGCGGCTCAGGAACTCAGGGAGTACCTGAACAGTAATCTTCCCGGCGCAATCGTGGACATCATTCTGTTGGAAACCGGTCCCCCTGTTGATTATCCGATTGAAATCAGGATCTCAGGTAATGATGTTAAGAATCTTCAGGAGATTGGCAGGAAGGTGGAAGACATTCTCACAAAAACAAACGGTATTGTTTCTATGAGCAATGATTATGGGGTCAACTCTCAGAAAATAGTTGTGAAGGTTGATCAGGACAGGGCAAAAATGCTTGGGATTTCTTCCAGCGATGTAGCGGCAGGTCTTTATACCGGTTTGCAGGGTTATCCTGTTACAAAACTTAATGCACCTGAGAGGCAGATTGATGTTGTTTTAAGGATGGAAAAAAATAAGAGGCAGACCATAGATGATCTCAAGGCAGTTCTCTTTGTCTCTTCCTTAACCGGCACAAAGCACAGGCTTGATGAATTTGCTGATGTATTTCTTGATACTTATCCCAGCGCTATTATGCGGAGAAATGAGCAAAGGACTCTATCCGTCTGTTCTTTTGTGAAGGGCAGATTGCCTGATGAAGTTTTAAAAGAGATTAAACCACAGATTGCCGGCATCAAGCTTCCTTATGGATATAAGATTTCTTATGGCGGACAGAGTGAAGAAACCGATAAGGCGTTTAATCAGTTGGTACCTCTTGTCTTACTGGGTTTTACCCTGATGTTCCTGATACTTGCCTTTAAGTTCAAATCCATTAAGATAGCTCTGGCTATTTATATGTCGCTTCCTATGGCTCTTATCGGTTCAATTATAGGTATGTTTATTATGAAGCAGTCCTTTGGTTTTATGTCTGCCATCGGCTTAACATCTCTGGGAGGCATAGTCGTTTACAATGCCATTGTGATTGTGGAATTTATACATAACAATCTCAAGTCCGGTAAGGAGACCCTTGAAGCTATCAAAGAAGCTGGATTTATCAGGATCAGGCCGATTCTGATGACTGCAACCTGTGCAATTGGCGGACTTCTGCCGCTGGCTATGTCCGGTACGCCTCTTTTCGAACCCCTCTGTTGGGTTATAATATTCGGTTTGGCATTTTCAACGATTATGACTCTTCTTATGACTCCCCTTTTCTATGTTGTATTTGGAGGAGTAGCGGATAGCATGAGAATTATCGAAAATGAGAAACAGGATGAAAAGGCACTCTCTGAAAACCTGAATACATAAAAGCCTTCATGCTTTTAAATAATAAATCGAATTGATAATTGTCCAATAGCTCCTGGCACCTGTCTGTAAGCTGGAAAATCAGCTTGCCGGCAGGCTTTTTTTTGATTTTTTTCAGTAAAATTTATTCTGGAACGATTTGAATATACCTGATTATTAATAGCAGTGCAAAAACAGAAAAAAATATTCAATGAAAAAAGAGTCGGGACAACAGGAGATTAAAGGAAGGGGAAATCGGTTTTATCAACTGATTTCCCCTGAATTTGAGATTATATGGGTTATGGTTTCTATTCAACAGCTGGTTTTTTTACTCTTTACCCTGCACTACCTTCAGGGAGATTCTTTTTTTCTGGTAGTCTATGGCTATTACTTCCACTGTGAGGATGTCGCCTACGTTTACCACTTCGTTGGGGTCTTTTATGAAGCGGTTTGCCAGTTTTGAGATGTGGCAGAGTCCGTCCTGGTGGACTCCTATGTCTATGAAGGCTCCGAAGTTGGTTACATTGGTTACCTTGCCTTCGAAGACCATTCCTTCTTTCACATCGTCAACGGTTTCGACGCCTTCTTTGTAGGATATGTTTTTAAATTCCTTACGGGGGTCAAGGCCCGGGTTGAGGAGGTCGTCGATGATGGATTTCAGGTTGTGTTCGCCTATGGTTTCGTTGAGGTATCTTTTGGGATCAAAATTTCTGAAGAACAGTTTGTTTCCAATCATCTGTTCGGTTTTGAACTTGTTGTCGGAGGCAATTTTGTCCACTATGGCGTATGATTCGGGGTGGATTCTGGTATTGTCCAGAGGGTTTTTTCCATCGCGGATCATAAGGAAGCCTGCGCACTGTTCGAAAGCTTTGGGGCCTATGCCTTTGGCTTTTTTGATGTCGCTTCTGGATTTGAAGAAACCATTGGCGGCTCTGTATTCGATGATGCTTTTTGCCATTTTTTCGCTCAAACCTGAGATGTAGGTGAGAATGGAGTATGAAGCGGTGTTTATGTCAACGCCGACTTTGTTTACACAGAGTTCCACAACTCTTGAGAGGGCTTCCATCAGTTTTTTCTGATTTACATCATGCTGATATTGTCCTACCCCGATGGATTTGGGATCGATTTTGACCAGCTCTGCCAGTGGGTTCTGAAGCCTTCTTCCGATGCTTATGGCGCCGCGGACTGTAACATCCAGATCAGGGAATTCCTCTCTTGCCAGTTTTGAAGCTGAATAAACTGAAGCTCCCGATTCGTTGACCACTGAGACTATAGCTTCAGCCTTTTCCCTTTTCAGGACATTGTTGACAAACATATGTGTTTCTCTTGAGCCTGTTCCGTTGCCGATGGCTATGGCTCCTATCTCAAATTTTTTCAGGAGTTTTGCGAGCGTATCGGCACTTTCCTTTATCTGGCGTTCGCCGTTGAGGTTGAGAACGAGATTCCCCTGAAAAGCTCCGTCTTTGTTGAGAACAACGGTTTTTACGCCGGTTCTTATACCCGGATCCAGCCCGAGGACATTTTTGTAGGGCAGGGGAGGTGCAAGAAGGGCAGCTTCGAGGTTTCTTGAGAAAACCTGAATCGCCTCGTTTTCAGCTATATCGGTCAGCTCTCCGTATATTCTTGTTTCAAGGGCTGAACGGAGGTAATTATCGTAAGCTATGGCGATAGCTTTTTTTATGTAATCCATATAGAAGAATTTGCGGGTGATGAACTTTTCCGAAAGCATCTGGCGGTTGACATCGTCGTTGAGTTCGATTTTGAGGCTGAGAACCTTCAGATCCTCGCCTCTTCTGATAGCAAGGAAACGATGGGAGTTTTTGGGGATTGCCAGTTTTGCAATCTCCTCGGTGTAATCGTAATAATCCTCGAAGCGCATTTCATCACCGTCATATCCTTTTTTCTTTCCAGAAATGATGGTTCCGGTGCGCATTGCATCTTTCAGGTAGGTTTCCATCAGATCGACGCTTTCCATAACTTTCCACGCAATGATATAAAGTGCGCCGTCTATGACTTTTTCAACCGTATCGTAGCCTTTTTCGGCATTGATAAATTCAACTGCTTTGACGATTGGATCGCCCTGATTTGTTTCTTCCATCAGCATAAGGGCAAAGGGTTCGATTCCTGCTTCCCTTGCTTTTTCCGCTTTGGTTTTTCTGGTTTCTTTGTAGGGGAGGTAGAGATCTTCCAGTTTTTTTGCATCAAGGCATTTTTCCAGTTTTTCCCGGAGTTCGGGGGTCATTTTGCCTTTCTTTTCGATTTCTTCCATTATGAATGCTTTTCTGTCAAACAGGTCGTTGTAATATTTGATGGCGTCATAGGTCTCTGAGACCTGAACTTCATCCATATTGCCTGTCTGGTCTTTGCGATATCTTGAAACAAAGGGGATTGTGGCTTTTTCATTGTAAAGAACCACCAGATTGGCGGCGTGTGATTTTTCGATATTCATTTTCTTCACGATGAGGGGCACAATATCGGGCCTTGGGGCTGCCGGAGCCTTGACTTCGTTATTCTCTTCAGCTTTTAATATTTCTGTAATATTTGTCATGTGAACCTTCCACTGTTAATAAATAAAATGTCTGTTTTATAATTTTCTCTGGCTTCGTTATGTCCTTCCTGAAGTGAACATGGATTTGTATTATCTATTCCAAATAATCGTCAGGGGGGTGATTTTCAAAGGATTTTTTTTTATAAATCAAGAAAATAATTCAATATGAAATATCGGTTAAAATCAGTTTAGGGGGTAGAAAAATGGCAGGAAAAATCAAAGCAATGATCGACAAGCTACTCGTTGAGAGAGCTAAGGGAAATCCCATTGTGGAAAAAACCATCAAAGCAGGTTTGCTGATGAGAGGTATTAAAGTGGAGAACTTTGACAGAAATTCTCCTGATGACCCTGCTCTTATTGCAAAGCTCACAGATATGGGGAAAACATACGGTATTAATTTTTAGAGGGAGGGAACAGATTAATGAATATTCTCAATGCATATTCTCAAAAAACTGATGTGCAGGAAGCTGTGGACGAACTGAAGGAGAAATTCTCAGGCTTCAGCGGAAAATTTTTGCTTTATTTTGCTTCTTCAAAATATGATCACGAATTGTTAAGCGTAAAGATGGCTGAGGCATTTCCCGGTGTGGAAAACATCGGCTGCACAAGCTGCGGTGAAATTATAAGCGGAATGCCCCTTCTTGATAATTCTGTGGTTGCTATGTTATTTAACGAAAAAGCGATTGCAGATGTAAATATTCGGATAATTCAGAATATTGACAATGAAAACTGTGATCTTGAAGAAAAATTCAAAGGGTTTGAAGAATATTTCAAAATCCCGATGACTGAGATGGAAATTGACAAATATGTGGGAATTATCCTTATAGATGGTCTTCGCCTGAGTGAAGAAAAACTTATGGAGAACATCTGCAACCGAACCAATGTTGTTATGATTGGCGGTTCAGCCGGGGATGATCTTCAGTTTAAGGAAACAAGGGTTTTTGCAAATGGCATAAGCTATACTAATGCTGCAGTTATAGCACTTCTGAAACCCGGTATGAAGTTTGGTTTTCTGAAAACACAGAGTTTCAGCGAAACCGGAAAAAGTCTTACTGCTACAAAAGTAAACGAAGCGACAAGAGAAGTTCTTGAATTCGACGGCAAGCCTGCTGTGGGTGAATATCTTAAAGCTGTTGGTCTTGAGCGGGAAGAAGCGGAAAAATTGTTTATGAAACATCCCATTGGATTAATGTTCGAGGGCGAGCCTTTTGTAAGGAGCCTTCGTATTTTTAATGGTGATAATATTGCATTCTTCTGCAATATCATTGAAGGCATGGAGCTTTCTGTGCTGGAATGGGGAAACATTATTGCCAAAACAAAACAGGATCTGCAAGCTCATGCTGAAGAAAACGGTAAGATAGAAGCTATGCTGATGTTCAACTGCATTCTCCGTACGCTTGAGATCAAGAGCAAAAATTTGGTGGATGAATATGCTGAAATATATAAAAATATCCCCACAATAGGCTTCAGCACATACGGTGAAGCATTCCTCGGACATATAAATCAGACTGCTACTATTCTGACCTTTCATGAATAAAGACAAACTATGATTTTAATAAAGCCGTCTGAAAAGAGAACGCAGAATCAGGCGGCTTTATTTTTGTAAGGAGCTGATATTACGGTTTTTTTTCAAAAGAATTTTCAATTTGTATCTTTTCTGTTCTGATTGGTATTGAAAAAAACATGTCGAAGATTTTCAGGATTGCGGTAATATATTTTGTTAGGTTGTTACTATTAAACTTTTCCAGGGGGGTAAAATGGAAGAAAATATACATACTCGTTACAATATACTTCATGTTGATGACAATTTGCAATTTCTGAAACTGTTCTCAGTTATGTTCAAGAGGCATTTTGAAATAACTTCAGTTGAAAACGGCGAGAAAGCTATGGAACTTCTGAAAGATGACAAGTGCTTTCATGCCGTTATCAGCGACTATGATCTCCCGGGAATTAGCGGTATTGATCTGCTCAAATGGATAAAGGAAAGAAAATCCGATTTGCCTGTTGTTTTTTACACCGGTCAGGGTAATGAGGATGTGGCGAGAAATGCTTTTCTTCTTGGAGCTGCTGATTATATAAAAAAGGAAATAGGTGGTCTTGCTCAGGTTGAAAAAATTGTCAATTCTGTTGCAAAAGCAGTTGAATCAAACACATTAAAAACAGATAAGGACTTTGCCCTGCAGGAATTAAAGAAGCATAAAGACAGTCTTGAAGAAACCGTAAAAGAGAGAACAAGGGAGATTGTCGAACTCAACAAAAAGCTTCAGGCAGAAATTGAAGAGAGAAAGAAAATCGAAGATGAACTGATTGCAAGAAACAGAACACTTGATAATATTTTTGAGAACAACCCTTATCCAATGTGCATTTTTGATATCGACGGACATTTAATCAGGCTCAATTCTGCTATTATCAAAACCGCTGATGGAGTTGTTCCCCCGCCTGATTATGTGTTGTGGGAAGATCCTGTGCATCTTGAAAACGGATATGGTCCATTTTTCGATGAACTCAGAAAAGGAAGGACAGTTACTTTTCCTGAGGCATCCTTCGATTTGCAGGCTTTGGACCCGACGTTGCCTCCAAGTCCAAAATATAAATCTGCTATCGGTTTTCCTCTGCTCAACGAAAAAGGCGAGATAAGAAGTTTTCTCTTTATGCAGGAGGAACGCACGGAACGAAGGCTTGCAGAACAGGCTCTTGAACGGGCGAACGAAGACCTCAGAAAGCTCAACGATGAGCTTGAAGTCAAGGTGAAAACAAGAGTTGCCTGTATTGAGGAGTCCAATGCTGCATTCCGCCAGGAAATAGAAATGAGAAAACAGGCAGAGCAGGATCTTAACAGGCAGAAAGCTCTGCTTTCAGCAATTATCTCAGATGCATGTGAAGGTATAATAGCAACTGATACAAAGGGGAATGTGGTTTTTCTTAATCCGGAGGCGGAAAAACTAACCGGATGGAAAACAGAGGAAGTACTGGGAGTTTCTGTAAGGTCTGTATTTGAAATAGTGGACGAATTAACCGGAAGGGAAAATCTGAATCCTGTATTCAAAGCCATTGCCGACGGAAAGAAAAGCGTGCTTACGGATTCCATAATTCTGGTTTCAAAAGACGGAAGAAGAATTCCCATTGATGATTGTTCAGCTTCACTTTGGAATGACAATGGAAAACTGTCGGGAGTCGTTCTTGTTTTCAGGGATATAACACAGAAACGGGCGGTTCTGAGGGAATTGGAATCAAAAAACCGGGAGCTTCAGGATTTTGCCTATGTTGTAAGCCATGATCTGAAAACACCCTTATGCACCCTTTATGGCTTTATGGAGGTTATTGAGAATGATCCATCCACCTTCATGGAAAACTTTCCCCATGTAAAAAATGTATTAGCCAGAATGGAAAAATTCATCTCAAATATGCTCAAATTGTGCAGCGCCGGAAAAATAATCAGTGAAGACCGGGTTAAACAGCTCCGGACCGGCAAACTCCTGACATCCCTCTTCGGTTTTATCAAGCCTGTGGATTGTGAGGCTGAGTTGATTCTGAAGGAAGGAATTCCTGATATTTACGGTGATTCCCAACGGCTGGAAGAAGCTTTTATGAATATTATGTCAAATTCCATAAAAAACAGAGATCCTGAGAACGGCAAAATTATAATAACTGTTGAAGGCTCTGTTTCCGAAGGCAGAGCTGTGTTGAGTTTTCACGACAATGGAAATGGCATAAAACCGGAAATCATCAACAAAATTTTCCTTCCTGGTTTCACTGCAACCAGAGGAGGAACAGGTTTCGGACTGCCTATCGTAAAAAAGATAATAGAAGCTCATGGCGGAAAAGTAAGTGTTTCCAGCGAAGGAGAAGGAAAAGGAGCTGTTTTTACCGTGGACCTGCCTGTGTAGATGTGGGATTAAGAGATTGTGTAAAACCTATTTTTAAGGGCATTTACAGGTAAAAAAACAAATCTGGTAGAAATCAAAGGTTATATTCAGTGAGAAAAACTATACAGGGGAAACCTGTAAAATGGTTTAAAGCCCGTGGTTACGCGGTTTTGCTTTCCTCTGGGTTGAAACCCGGTGTTGGCTCCAGGGGCATCTGGTTTAGCGAGAAACTCCCAAATCCGATATCAAAATTAGTTTGGAGTTGTGAAAATCATAGTTTTACACAATTTTCAGGATGTCATTGCTAATTCTTTATCCTGATAAGTTTATCAAGAAAATAACAAAAACTTGGAGAATTGTTTTTGTTCAAATTCATTAACGGTGTGATTTTTCTCGCCCATTTGGATTTTTCTTCGCCTATTGCATGAAAGCCTTTCTTTTCGAGGGCTTTTGCTCCTCCGTTATATATAGCATCAGCCAGCTTTTCCCATGTTCCGCAGATACTGTCGTTAACATAGGTTTTTAATACCTGTTCCTTTGCATTTGGATAAGCTTTTTTTACTGCCTCTGTATCTCCCAGAAACCATGCTTCACCTTCTTCTATTGCAAAAATAAATAGGGTTTCTGGCTTTGGCGAGCAAGATTCGAGAAGAGAAAGAAGTTCGTTTTTAAATTCCGTAAGGCGTTTGTTGTCAAGATCACATATCACAACTAATAGCGCCTTGTTTTCAGCTCCGTATCCTTTAAATGTCTGCCCATATCCCTTCAGCAATCGGGGAAGGCTGTTGAGAAGTATTCTGTGCCCCGGATTCTCATTTTTGCCTATGTCTTTTGGTATTCTTCCAATGCCTTTATATGCAATTATTCTGAATGTGTGATTTTCGCCTATAATCTTCGGGAGGAGGATCTCCATGGTAGTTTTGCCTGACTGATCCTCAATAAGAACTTCAAAGTGCATTTTCCACCTCTAATCCAGATAGTCGCTGTACCATAAACCTCCAAGGGGTAATCCCTGCTCATTGAGATTTCTGACAATTTCATTTTTGCTTGCATGGGTAATTACGGAGCAGCCGTCGGTTCCTTTTGTAAGAAGCCAGACTTCTTTGGGATCAAGAGCATCTATAAAGTATGGCTGATGGGTTGTTATAAAAATCTGAGATGAAGCTCCGCTTTTTGTTGCATGATTCCTGAATTCATTTGCCAATGGTTCCAGTAATTTGTGATAAAGTCCATTTTCTGGTTCTTCTATACAAATAAAGGGCGGAGGCTCAGGATCTTCCATAAGGAGCATATAGGTGAATATTTTAAGTGTTCCGTCTGACATTTGCTGTGAATAAAAGGGATCTTTGAATCCCTGTTCGTTAAATTTCAGCAGAAGTCTTCCATCTTCAGATTTTACGGTGCTTATTTTCTGTATTCCAGGTATTTTTGCTGCAATTTTGTCAAGGATATTCTGAAACCTTTTCGGATGTTCCCGTTCCATATATTGAACTACATTGCTCAGGTTTTCACCTTTTATGTCCAGATGTTTCTGAGGTCCTGAAAGGGGAAGGCTTCTTGCTGCATCAGGAGTAAAATAAGATAAATACCAGTTTGCTATAAATTCCCTGAATTTAATTATCCGCGGATGGTCTTTAAGTGAACCGAGTGTTGCTATTCCAAGCTGGCGGGGGTTGGCAAGCTCAATTTCATTTTTTTTATCAGCTTCAAAACTTTCGTTTGTTTCTTCATCAAAGCCTGAGTTTTCACCTGACCATACCGTACCTTTTCCTTTGTTGAGAATGAGAAAAGAGAATGGTCTGCCGTATGCTTTTTCTCCTTTTCTTCTCTGTCTGAGCCTTTCTGATTCTACATAAGGCCTGCCTTTATTGTCTTCGGCGATGCTGAGTTCATAAGTTATTGGTAGATCTTTTTTTGATTCCCGATAATAAATTTCAAAGCTGATAGGCTCCTGACTTCTGTTTGTTACAATTCTGCGATAACCGCCTCTGCCTCTTGAATCACAGGCTTCTTCCACTCCTGACTTCAGGCAGTCTGAGAGAAAGCCAAATGCATCAAAAATCGAACTTTTACCGGAGCCGTTTTTACCGATAACAGCAACCATCGGAGTTAGAGGTTCGTTGTTTTTAGTGTTCCACAATTTTCCCATTGTTATGTCTTTTAGTGCCCGGAAATTTCTAACTCTGAATCCTTCAAACTTAGCCATATTACCTCCAGCTCTGTGTCAGCTTTTTTATTATTTCCGGTTTTGTACATAATAACTAATTAATGTTCATTAGCTGATTTTCCTTCTCTTCTGATTTTATGCTGTTACATTCAATTAACTATAAAATAAAACTCGAAGGGGCAATACCCATGAATTAAGGCATAGATTTGTCTGATCGCTCACTGGAATTATAACCGTTTGCCTGGCTCCCGGAGAAAACTTTTTGAAAAAAGTTTCTTCCGGACCTCCATCCCAAAACTTTTGGAATTGGGGACCGACCGCGGGGGATTTGGACCGACCGGGGTTTGGGGACCGTCAGAGGGAACCACGCTTTTTTAAAAAAGTGAGGTTACCCTCCGAACCTCCCTCCTTGAAAAACAAATGTATTGGGCTGGGGGAAGTGAAGAGGGTAGTCTGAGAGTAAGCTCTTCCATAGCTTTACTATTAGTGTTGAGTTTAGAATTATCTGCCGGATACTAATACTCAATCCCATTATTCGAATCGTACAGCGGGCTTTTGTATTTTGCATGATAATTTCTGTTATGGAAGTTTGACTGGCATATCAGGACGAATTTTTCGGGATCGCTGAATTTTTCGTAATAGTAGTCCTTTGTATTGAGGCCTTCCCGTTTTTTGTATATTGCCATAGCCCACTGGTTTTTAACTGAATTGAAGCATTTGGGAAGAACTGTGATGTAAGTGGGGATTATTTTATCCAGATTTTCGGGATAAACCCCTTTGTGGTCTTTGGCATACGAATCGAGGGCATTGGCAATTTGCTTCATTTTTGCGTGGCATTGAAATTTGTTATTCGCTATATGTGTAATTACAAAAATGTCTTTTCCGAATAAAAAGGCGGGGAGCGCCATTACAATAATCATTCCACCGAGGAAGAGCAATGCCGGCCGGGCTTGTTGTTCATTTTCGAGATAGGGCAGTTCAAGGGCAAGCAGGAAAATCATGATAATAATTCCGCCATATAGCTGAAACATGTAATTTATCAGCAGTGCATGCATAAAGGCCATGCCGAAAAACATCACCACAGGAACAATGCAAAGCATTATGCACATTGAAACAGGTCTTTTAAAACCTACGAAGAGGGCAACTTTGAGTTCGAGGAGAAGAAGGAACAAACCAACCAGAAGCCATGTGGGATAGACTGAGTAAACAATAAAACAGCCGCCGCAGGCTAATGCCGGCTTTATCCCAAGACCTGCAATAATCAGTAATAAAAAAAGGCGGAATATTACTTGCTTCATCCGCCTTTATTTGACATTTATGCGTTAATTCCCTTTTGAAATCTTTGCCGATTCTTTCTTTTCCTCGTCCACCGATTTCAGTTTTGGAGGCGGCGGCGGGTTGGGATTGCTTACTTTGACGGTTTTCACCAGATCCCGGTATTTCACCTTTACCATAACCTGACGGTCGTTCTTGAAGCTTATAACCCCTGTGCGGTCGATAACCGCAGTTATTGGTATTTCCTTTCCGTCGGAACCGGTGAGGGGTTCAAGTGAATATTCGGCAGCGGTGTAAAGTGAATACCAGATTCCGTTGTCGTATTTTGCAATGGGATTGACCACAATTTCCATGTCGCCGATGGCAAATTTCTGGAGAATGTGGATGTCGATTTTCATATCGATGCATTTTTCCCTGGGTTTACCTTTGAAAAATATAAAGGGACATTCCACTCTCTGTGCCCATGCTACTTCATTGTGGGGAGCGTCCTTTACTTCGTAATAAATGAGTTCCTTACCGTAGGTATATCCTTTATCCACAAGGAGGCTTACTGCATTACGGGTAAAGTCGGACCATTCCCTTGTGCCCTGATCGATCCATATTTTAATATCTTTCTTTGGCTGGGTGGCAAGTTCCATAAGCATGGCGCCGTCTGCAATCCACATTGAGGGTGAAACCGCGCCGACCATAGAGAAAACATGAGGATAAGCGTATCCCATCCAGAGGGATAGGATGCCGCCGAAGGAAGAACCCATAACGGCTCTGTCTTCCCGATTGCCGGAAACTCTGTATTTCTGTTCTACATGGGGGATGATTTTCTGAACTATAAAATCGGAAAAGTCTCTTGCTTTGCCTCCGCCGTAGCGTCTGTCTGCAAAAGGTGTGTATTCATCAGCTCTTTTTGAAGAGTTGAAAATACCAACCACAACAACTTTACCCATTTTATTTTCACGGATAAGTCTTTCCACTGCTTCATCAATCTGCCAGTGCTCCACAAAAGCCAGTTTTTCGCAGAAAAGGTTCTGTCCGTCGTGCATATAGATAACGGGATAAACAGTCTTCTCCTCGTTATAACCGTCGGGAAGATAAACATGAATTTTTCTTCCTTCAACTTCATCTTCCACCACATTTTTATGGAGGGCGTTTGTTTTTATAAGAACTCCCTCGCTCCATGAACCATCTTTGAAAACAAGATTGATTCTGATTTCGATGGGTGCAAGCTGAAGCAGGTCAAGTTCAACTGATCTGACGCTGCGGGGGAATCTGTCGAGAAGCCAGTAGTGCTCGTCCTTGCGATATCTTCCAAAAAGTTCGATATGATCAACATTCTGGGCGTTCATTTCCCATGTGAGTTGAACTTTACCGACTTTCTGAACGACTGCCACATTTTCAACATCCCTGACTCTGGGCTGAGTTTCTTTCTTTTTGCCTGCCTTCACTTCCTGAAAAACCTCCGATAAACTTGATTACATTCCTTTTATTATCTTTACAGTTACCGTAAAACTGAAATCTTCTTTCTGTCTCGAAGAAACCGCTCCGAGAATATGGGAAAGGAGATCATAGTTTTTCGAATCTGCAGATGCTCCCGAACCAATAACCATTGTCTGGCCGTCTTTCATTACGACCTCGGTAGAAGCTTCCCTGAATATTATTTTGTTTCGCTTTTTACCGTCATAATAATAAATTCCCGGTGCGATGCTTACATCTATTTCTTTGCCCCGTACTACGGGAGTAACAAAAAAACCGGTTGACACTTCCTGAAACACCACATTGGCTCCTACATAACGGCGTCCGTATGCATATTGATAAAACCATTCGGTGTAGGGAACCTGCTCCCCGATTTTGATAAATCCGTCTGAACCGCTTACCATAGAGAGGTTCATCGAAACGCTGCCTGATGAATTCCCAGATGAAAAATCCGGTTTTACATAATATTTCCAGCCTTTGGATGTTTTAACCGCTGCCCCTTTCACACCGGAGGTTACCGATTGTCCCATTCCGTTGTAGGTAACATTAACTTTTACCATAGGCTGCGGAATATCCAGATCCTTAATAAGCTGTTCTATTTTTTCGATATTTTCCGGATAATCTTTTACTATAACCGAGTTGGTTCTTTCATCAGTTACAATAACGCCTTTTTCCGACAGATAGACTTTTGCCGCTTCCACCAGAGATTCAGCGGGCCTATGCCCCACTTTGATGACCTTGTGGGTCATGGCGGAACCCGGCGTCTGGGCATAAACAGGCAAAAGTGCCGTCATACAGATGAAAAAGCACATACGCAGAGAAATTCCCGATGTTCTTAGAAACCGCAACGCTCATACCTCCTGATTCTGCCTGCGGCAATACCCGCAGAAAATACGGATCCGGTCATATGAATATTGGCTTTACAGAAAAAAGATCCTTTGTTTTATCCATATGTTTAACGGAAGTAATCGGTTTTTAATATGTGAGAAATACTGGATTAATGTTATAATAAACAGAAAAGATTTGTCGGAAATATTGTCCGGAGAAGCAAATATGAGTGAAGATAGTGATTTTCGGCTGGAATTTTAACACCGGCTATTTCCCTGTCCAGAAAAAATCTGTGTAGTTGGTGTTTTTGTCTATTACTTTTATTCTGCCTGTTTTTATTTCGTAAACAAGCATCTGATACTGTAATGCCGGTTCAGGTATCAATGATGATGTAATTTCATTTTTGCGGAAAAGATTCACATCCCGCCTTACTAACAATCCCACTTTTGAACCGTCGGGAGACCAGCGGGCTGAAAGGATATCATAGACTTCCTCAACTTTTGTTGTTTTATCAGTATTACAATCGTAAATTCTGACTTCCGGAGGTAAATAACTATTGCTTTCCATCAGGCAGTATAAAACCTTCTGTCCGTCAGGGCTCCACTTTACAACAGGACGATAAGGCTTGTCCCTGTCCGGAGACTCGATATATATATTTGTTTCTGCTTCTATATCCCTGATGCTTTCTGTATTCGGATCATAAATAGTCAGAAACATTGTGTATGATGTAGAGTAGGCTTGTTTTGCCGTAATGGTTGCAATTTTGTTGTCTTTTGATATATCAATGGGAACATACTTTTCAGGCAGCGTGCTTCCGGATCCGATATATGTGTTGTGAATTTTAAACCTGCATTTTTCTGCTTTTTCCGAAATGCAGACGATAAAATTTTCCCTTATAGCTTTCAAATCGTCTGCAGAGCTTTCGTTTAAAAGAATTGACGGAAGAATCATAGCTATTGTGCCGTCGGGACTCTGGCATATTCCCTTGACATCAGTGGGTGAAACCATTGGATTTTCATTGAATCTGTCTTCCGGATCCGTTAAGGGCCTCTCGATTTCCGTTATCTCAAGAGCTTTTTTCAGTAGATCCGTTTTTTCCCTGCCGCCGGATGTATAGATAATTCCGATACCGGAGATAATTTCATCTTTGTGTGAAACAGATGGCATAAACCCGGAAAAACCCTGCCAGATTGCGGATTTTATGGGTTTAGTATCTGTTGTTGTGATTTTTGGGATTTTACCGGACAAATCAAAATCGAACCGCCGTATGAAAAAGTCCGGGATTCCCTGAGAATCGGTATTCTGTTCAGATACGTACCCTGCGCAAAACTGATATGTGTTTGTGCCCGGGTTCTGATAAATCTGATGAATCCCCGATGTTCTGCATAAATATCCCTTTGCGTCGTTGAGGGGGAGCACTGATGTTATTTTCTTTTTGCCGCCGCTCAATGATACAAGATAAAGGCTGTTGGGCGGAACCTGCCCGGGAATGGGGATGGATTCTGTTGCTGAAGTGGAATTAACATTTCCTTTTACACCAAAACCAATGATTTCAGGAGCTGAAACAAAATTTCCGCTGAAATAGTTTATCAGAATAATGACAAATACAGTCAGAGCTATGATTATTTTCTGTTAACTGTTAACTTTGGTAGTTTTTTCATAAAAAAACCAGCTTTTTGAATAAGAATTTTTAAATTTATTCCGCCATTGAAAGTCTGCCCTGAGAATTATTGTTTTGTGTCTGTGCTATGATATAATTATAGCAGATAGTCTGATATTTGATAATAATCCGGTAAATAAAAAATGATGGGGGAGTAGCTGTGGACGCACAGGAAAAAACTGCCGGTCCGGAAATTAAAAGAAAAACAATTACGGATTTGATAAAAAAAATAATGCTGGTTATCCTGATTCTTTTTGCTTTATATTTGTTTTTTGTATTGTCCAATTTCTCTATTTACAACCAGAGAATAAAAAAATACAATGCCTGTGTAAAAAATGTTAAGTTGCTTGAGAGTGCTCTGGAAGATTTTGCGAAGAATAACAGCGGTCATTACCCGGGAAAACTTGAAGATCTTGTTCCTGAATATATCTCGGAAATACCGGCTTGCCCGGAAGCAGGAAGAGATACATACAGCGAATCATACAAATGGGTTAGTGGTTGGAATGATTACAGTTTCTGCTGTAAGGGTAAGAACCACAAGGGATATCAGTCCGATATAAAATTGTTTGGAGCCTCATTATTTAAAGGCATTAATCCGGGAGAGGATACACCAAGTTGCGATTGTATATCAG
>JAJTBE010000213.1 GCA_021287065.1 Bacillota bacterium | reverse complement strand
ACTTCATAAGGAGTATAAGTGTCATTTAAATAGGTTTCTTTTTGAAGCTTTTCAATGTATTCTTCTGCAATCGGAACCGATTCTTCCCATAACTTGTTAAAGGTTTCTGTTGCAAAGTCAATATCAGTATTCTCTCTAAGCTCAACATTAAATTCAAAGTTTCTGGAAAGTCCTGCATCTGTTAAGTTACTTGAACCAGTGATAACAGAACCGTAACCGTGGTCATGTTTTTCCGTTTCTCTGAAAATGTAAATTTTCGCATGAATATTCTGCTTGGGGTGTACCCTGATTTTTACTTTACCACTAACAATATCAGATATAAGCTGAAGCATTCCATTCTCTACATCCTTGACGTATTCAGCCTCCTGAATGCTTTTCTTAACTTCTAAGAAAAATTCATCTTGTGCCCTTTCTGCATTACTGTCAAATAGCAGTCCTTGTTGGTTGGCTTCATGTATTAAGTTATCAATGTTTATTCCAACGAGAATTCTAATTTCATCAGCGTTTTCTACAAATTTTCTTATTCTGAAATAACCCGACGCCCTGAAATAGCCAACCAAAGCATCAAAAAAATGAATATTCCTGTATTTAAAAATCCCTTCAATCTTGCTGATTAAAGTGTTATCTGCTTCGTTGGTAAAAAATTTACTACTCATAAAGTTTTCAATATTTCTTTAAGTCCATCTTTCAAATATTTCAAGTCGCCAAGATTACTTTCAACAACGGACTGTATAAATTCAATCTCAATTTCTTTTTCGGGCCTTCCTAATGTTTCGGCAAGAATAGGAATCATTTCTTTGGTTGCAACTCTCTCGTTTCTTTCAATTTTACTTAAAATTGAAGTGTCAATATCAAGCGCTGCTGCAACTTTTCTGAGTGGCAATTCCTTTTCTTCTCTAACTCTTCGAATGTATTCTCCAAATGATTTCATTTTGACATTATTGTTTTGACATATTTATCAAAATTACTAAAATTTTCAATATCAGCAATGGTGCGTCGGAAAAATGAAGGCTCTTTTGGCTGCGAAGCTGTCGCCCGTGTGTTGGGGCAGCCAAATGTGCCTGAATGTGGGCGGGGTTTCCTTGTTTTCTTGTCTTTATGCAGCAAAATTTCCTTTAAGTTTCAGTCGGCTGTCTGGTCTTTTTACAATGAACGCCAACGGTCTGCGGCTTGGCGTAGTGGCGGATTTTCAGCACAAAAGTTCAATCGAAGAACTGCACTTGAACCTACCACAAAACTGTCATACGAAGCACTGAACCCGCCATTACGCCAAACCGCTGTGCCTGTTGCACAACTCCATTTTTTCCATACTCCAAAGCTATGAAAAGCTTATGAAGAATCAACTGAAAGTAGCAATTTTTTTGGTAATAATTGCTTGTAGTTCAGCATGGTTTTCGTAAATTTATACATGCAAGGACACAAACAACTCCAGCCAAAATTGATGTATCAGCTAAGCCTCGAGGATCTCGTGCCTCAGGATAACTTCTACCGTCTGCTCGATCAGGAACTCGACCTGAGTTTCCTTTACCGCTCAACCGCACATTTTTATGGCGCTGAGGGCCAGGATAGCATCGACCCTGTGGTGTTTTTTAAAATCTGCCTCGTGGGCTACCTCAACAACATCAATTCCGATCGCAAACTCATCCAGTTCTGCGCAA
>JAJTBE010000212.1 GCA_021287065.1 Bacillota bacterium | reverse complement strand
GGTTTTCGTTTCCAGCCTATTTCCATTTTTACTGAGATAAATCCCAGGATGTTATTCAGGCTGGCTTCGCCGCCGGCGATTTCCATTGGCTTTGTCCGGCGTTTGAATTCTTTGTTGAGTCGTTCGATGGGATTGGTTGTCCTCAAAGAAGTCCAGAGGCTGTCGTCATAGTTCAGATAGGTCAAAGCTTTCTCAACACTGGATTCCAGACAGCGAACCGCTGAAGGGGCGCAGATTTCCCAGCTCTTTTTAAAAGCTTCGAAGTAGTCCATTGCTTTACTTTTTGTAGAAGCGTAAAAAATATCGCGAAGGTTATCCGCTGCATATTTCTGGGCTGCTCGGGGGATTTTCGACAGAACATTACGGGCGATATGAACCTGACATCGCTGGACATCAGCCTTGGGGAATTCATCCTCAAACACCTTCTCAAGACCGGGAAGACCGTCCATTATGCCGAGTTTTACATCGTTGCCGCGAAGACCCCGTTTCTTCAAATCCCTGAAAAATTCACGCCAGGACGTGGAAGATTCCTTATCCCCGGACTGAAACCCAAGAACCATCTTATGTCCCGACTCGTTCATCCCTATGGCAACAAGAACAGAAACCTTCTCAACACTGTTTTCGACACGATTTTTTACACGCATATCGAAATTAACACCGTCAACATAAATATAGCTGACAGAAATATCCGAAAGGTCCCGGCAGCGCCACTGCTCGATGGCGCCCTGAAGTTCTTTGTTTATATTGCTTACGCTGCCGCTGGAAACAGAACACCCGAGCAGCTTCTCTGAAATCATAGACACGCTGCGGGTGGACAAGCCGCCCAGATACATCATCGCCACATCCTGGCTGATTTCATTCTCATGGCGCTTGTAACGGGGCAGAACACTGGTCTGATACTCGCCGTTTCGGTCTCTGGGAATGTTCAGAGTGAGTTCGCCGATACCTTTGATGGCGAATTTGCGCTCATACTTGCCGTTTCGATAATTCCGGGAGCCCTGCTCCTTCTTTGAATCAGCCTTGCGCTCATAAGGCTTTCTTCCCAGACTGAGGGTGATTTCCACTTCCATCAAACGATTCAGATAATGGGTAATCTCCGACTGAACATCCTCCCGTAATTCCTGAAAAATCTGCGAAGGATTTTCCTTCAGATTCGAGAAAAACTCCTTGATCTGATTCATTTTTAAACTGATTACTTTCATGGCGGGCAACTCCTTATTTTGTTTTTTAAGCAACTACAATATTCTGGAGAAACCCGCCTTTTCCTTATCAGAATTTACACAATTTATTTTACACTACCTCAAATACATTTATGTTCAGATACAAAAAAAAGGACGAAACAGAATTTGATGCTGAAGTTTTGCTAAAACAGGTCACTATTTCCGGCGAACCACACATAATGGCAATAATAAGAGACATCACAGAAAAAAGACAATCTGAAATGCAGATTGCAAAATATCTGAATCAGCTTGCAGAAGCGGAACGAACAGCACATCTGGGAAGCTGCGACCTGGACCTGACCACAGGTGAGGCAGTATGGTCCGATGAACTTTTCCGCATTTTTGGCATAGATCCATCTTCAATTAATACAGATGCCCAGACAGGCAAAGCTCTGACACATCCTGAGGATCAGTCTAAAGTTGAAGAAGCATTTGAAAAAGCATTAGCCACTGGAAATGATTACTCGGTTGAAAAACGGATAATAAGACCTGATGGGGAAATCCGGTGGGTTCAGTCATTGGGTAAAATTATTCAGAAAGAAGGCAAGCCATCAAAATTCATCCGCTCATTTCTTGATGTCACTGAGAGGAAACAGGCAGAAGAAAAGCTTCAGAAGAGTCAGGCAATTTTAACAAAAGTGCTCAATTCCGTACCTCAGGCAATTTTCTGGAAAGACAAGAACAGTGTTTTTCTCGGATGCAATAAAGTTTTTGCCCAGATTTTCGGGGCAGAACATCCTGATGAAGTTATAGGGAAAAACGATTTTGACTTTTTTGGTTCGAAAAGACAGAAAGAAGCATACCGAAAAGATGACCAGATCGCTATGGAGCAAAAAAGAACAGTAAGAAACATCATTGAACCTGTTGAGCAAAGAAACGGAAAGATAATGTGGGTCAGCACCACAAAAGTGCCTCTTCTTGATTCTTCCGGAGAAGTCTTTGGGGTTCTTGGTGTTTTTGATGATATTACAGAGCGTAAAGAAGCAGAAGAAGCTCTTCAGGAAAAGATAAAAGAAATTGAGAGATTCAATAAGCTCGCTGTGGACAGGGAAAGCAGAATAATCGAGCTGAAGAAGGAAGTCAACCAGCTTTCATCAATGCTGGGAATTTCTGAGCCCTACCCTGCAACAATCAGCCCCTGGAAATCAGACGAATTTGGTTTTGATACCGAGGAAATAGACAATACCGTAAACCGTTTTAATTTCAGCGAAATGCTCAACACAAAGAAGATTCAGCAGCTCCTTGATGCATTAAGCAGCAGTATAGGAATATCAACATCCGTAATTGATACAACAGGGAAGATAATAATTGCATCAAGCTGGAAGCATATCTGTGTAAATTTCTACAGAGCGAATCCTGTTACTCAGGTAAAATGTATAGAAAGCGATACAAAACTTGCGGCAAAAATTCAGGAAGGCAAGGATTATGCTTTTTACCGCTGCCAGAACGGACTTTATGCAGCAGCAGCGCCTATTAAAATCGGAAGCGAACATGTTGCAAATGTTTTTATCGGGCAGTTTTTAACTGACCAACCTGATATGGAATTCTTCAGGGATCAAGCAAAAGAACACGGATTTGACGAAGAAACTTTTCTCACCGCAATAAAACAGGTACCAATAATGGGAGAGGCGAAAATCAAATCTATCCTTTCGTTTGTTTCCGTATTAGCATCCCTGATTACAAGTCTGTCTTATAACGCTTACAAAATTAAAGCTGCTGAAGCTGCATTGAAGATACGAGCGGAAGAATTAAACAGAAGACGGGCAGCAGCCATAAGTTTTGCAGAAGATGCAGAACAGGCAAGAAAGGAAATTGCTGATTACAAAGATCATCTGGAGGAAATTGTAAATCAGAGAACCTCAGATCTGGATGATGCGCGAATGGCAGCACTGAGTCTTATGCAGGATGCCAATCTCCAGAGGCAGAGAGTGGAGGAAGCACTTGAGGAAAAGGAAGTTCTTTTAAGGGAAATTCATCACAGGGTAAAGAATAATCTTAATTCAATTTCCAACCTTCTTTATCTGCAATCGAGATCTATTACGGATAAGCATACCGCATCGGCATTGCAGGAAAGCCAGAATCGTATTCATTCAATGGCAAGAGTTCATGAACATCTTTACAGATCAGATAATATTGCAAAAATAGACATTCAGCCATATATAGAAGAAATGACGGCAGATCTCAGCCATTCCCTTACAATGGGTCCTGTGATTATGAAAGTGGAAGCTTATGATATTATGCTTGATGTTGACAGAGCCATTCCTTTCGGGCTTCTCGTCAACGAGCTTATAACAAATGCCCTGAAGCACGCTTTCAGCGATTACAAGGGACACAATATTATCACCATTAACCTTGAACAGAAGAAAAAGAATTATATTCTTGAAGTAAGCGATAATGGCGATGGTTTGCCCGGTGATTTCCGGATTAATCAGGTCAAATCACTGGGACTCAGGCTTGTAACAATGCTTGTCAAGCAGTTGCAGGGTACTCTCGATTTTGAAAGCGCCGAGGGGCATGGTACACTTTTCCGGGTAGTTTTTCCAGAATAGCAAGGGGGTAAAAGATGAGCAACAATCAGATAATGATTGTAGAAGACGATATAATTTCCGCAGAAGGCTTAAAAGCAAAACTTCAGGATATGGGATATCCTGAACCTTATGTAATACACTCAGGGGAAGATGCCGTTAAAATGGCTGTAGAGCTGCAGCCTGACTTAATTCTGATGGATATAAAGCTCTTCGGGGAACTCGACGGTATAGATGCAGCTCAGAAAATTCAGCATTCTATAGATAAACCAATTATTTATCTCACATCATACAGCGATGAAGCAATTATGCAGCGTGCGAAAATAACTGCTCCTTTCAGTTATATGGTTAAGCCTGTCAGGGAAAGAGAACTTCATATAACAATAGAAATGGCTCTTTACAGGCACAAAATGGAGCAACAACTCAAAATGCGTGAAAAGTGGCTTGATACGGTTCTCAAAAGTATTGGCGACGCAGTTATTGCCACTGATACTCAGGCAAGAATCACATTTATGAACAATGTGGCGGAAGTCCTCACAGGATGGAGCATTCAGGATGCCAGCGGGCGCAACCTTGTGGAAATCTTCAATATAGTCAACAATTCAACGGGAGCACCTGCAGAAAACCCTGCTATCAGAGCATTAAAAGAAGGAAGAATAGTAGGGCTTGCAAACAATACAGCCCTTATCAGGCGCGACGGTTCAAGAATAATAATTGATGACAGTGCATCACCAATTCAGGATGATAAGGGTATCATCAAGGGAGCCGTGCTGATTTTCAGAGATGTAACCGAACAGAAAAAAAGTCAGATACAGATTGAAGAAACAGCAGTTGAACTTGACACAATTTTCAACAACGCCCCTGCATTAATGATGCTGATAGACCGTAAGGGCACAGTCTATAGAGTCAATAAATATGCTATGGAAGACAGGGACATTGACTACATCATAGGCCAGCAGGCGGGAGATATTATTAAATGCGTCAATGCAATGAGCATAGCCGGATGCGGTAACGGACCGGACTGCCCATACTGTCCGTTACGGAACATGTTTATTAATAGCTTTGATACAGGCATACCTATAAAAAATGCTGAGATTGTAATGTCAACTGTTAACGAAAATATCAAATATCCCAAAACCCTTCTTGTATCATGCAAAATTCTGCCTATGGGCGCAAAAGATAAAGCATTGATCACAATCAATGACATAACAGACAAAAAGCAGTTGAAACAGGCTCTTGAAGAAAGCGAGAAAAAATACGCCAGCATTATTGAAATGGCAGGAGAAGCTATCATTTTCGGCAAGGACCGTCTGACAGAATACAACAGGAAAGCAGTGGAAATGTTTGGTCTTACCGATTCACCCAAACTTAGCGAAACTTCTGTTTTCATGCTATCTCCGGAGCAACAGCCTGACGGAGATGAATCTTACAAAAAATACACTCATCTTACTGAAGAAACACTGAAAGGAGAACCGCAGTATTTCGAATGGCAGTTTAAAAAGGCTGATGGAACGCTTTTTGATGCTGAAGTGGCACTTTCAAAGGTGGAAGTTGATAATCAACCTATGATTTTAAGCATAATAAGAGATATCACCGAGAGAAAGCGTGCTGAAGGCGAACTGAGAAATCGCACCGAAGAGCTGGAAATTTTCAACAAAGTTATGGTTGACCGGGAAATGAGAATCATCGAACTGAAAGAAGAAGTGAATATCCTGTGCCGACATCTTGGTCAAAAACCCATATATGATCCCGTATGGCAGAGTGAATCGAAAATGCGGAAAATCACTTATCCGGAAATATACTAATCTGATACGGTATATTCAACATCCTGCTGTGGTTCGATTCCGTCAGAATCCACTGTTTTAAACAGTATGGGGATTGTTTTTATTTTCTTTCCGCCGTCGGGAATATGAACATCAAAATGCAGGTGGGGACAGCTCGAATACCCAACATTTCCCGATAATCCTATTACATCACCGGCTTTTACATACTGCCCTGTTTTTACCTTTGCCCCGTCTTTAATTATATGGGCATAGCTGCCGATTGTGCCGTCAGGATGAAGAATACTGATAACATTTGTTTTCTTTTTGTACTCATCAGTAAGTCCGCTGCCGTCGAAGGAGTCAACAACATCCACCACAAGGCCTTCTCTTGCCGCACAGATTTCGGTTCCTTCCGGCATATTAAAATCGAGGGAATACTGAAATTCGTCAAAATGTGAAAAACTGCCGTTGAATCCCTGAAGAACCATAAATGTTTTACCTGACTTCCAGGGGAATCTGTATCTTGCTTCATCGTTATGAACTGCGTCCTGATTACCCAGACGCCAGTAGTAATGATCCCTGAAAAACCATCTTTTTGAATCATCATCCTGCCAGACTTTCAGAATCATTTTTTCCTCGCCGGGCTTCAGGACAACAGTTGCAGGAATTTCCGGTTCGGTAAGACAGTTGAGGCTTTCCTCCAGAGTTAGAGTTAAGGTTAAGTCGCATATTCCTTTATTCCTGTAATAAACAGAAGCTTCATTGCCGTTTTGGGAGACTCTGCCTTCCAGCATTCGGTCTCCCCATTTTTTATCACCGGCATAAGCATGGGAGCTACAGATGAATAAAAAGAGAAAAACCGTTAACAGGATTAGTTTTACTGAATTTCTTACTTTTCCGGATCCTTTGTAATTATGCATTCTTTCACACCCCGTCCGTCAACTGCTGATACTTTAAAGTTATACCCTTTGCAGGAAACCTTATCCCCTGTTTCTGCGGTTCTTCCGAGAAGATCAAGTATAAAACCGCTTACGGAATCTATGTCGGGGGTTTCAAAATCAACAAATAGTTCTTCCTCAAGTTTTGAAAGCCTGGTTGTGCCGAGAACATGATAAAGGCCGGCAGAATCTTTGTGAATTTCTCTTGCAGGCTCCCCAAACTCCTCAATATTGCCCACAACTTCTTCAAAAAGGTCTTCCACAGTTATGAAGCCTGCTGTGCCTCCGTATTCGTCGTGAACAACCGCCGCCTGGGTTTTTGACTCTTTCATAATTCTCAGAACTTCATCAAGTTTGAATGTACCCAGAACATAGGGAACCGTCCTTAAATCATTTTCATTGAGTTTTCTTTTTTCGATGAGTATTCTGAGAATATCCTTAATATGCAGAATACCCTTGATATGGTCCAGATTTCCGCGGTAAACGGGGTATCTTGTCCTCATTGTGCGGGAAATAATGGCAGAAATCTCCCTACTGTCGGCATTTAAGGGAATACCGTCTATTTTCACCCTTGGAACCATAACTTCCGAGGCATCAATTTCGCTGAAATTAAACAGTCTGTCGATCACTTTACCCGATTCCTCACGAAATACGCCCTGATCCTTACTTTCGCGGACAATAAACCTGAGTTCGTCTGTTGAATAGAAATGCCCTGTGCTCATCTGCCTTCTGATGCCAAATATACGGAGAATCCCATTTCCTGCAGCATTCAGAATGACAACGAGGGGAAAAATCACAATTTCCACCCATTTCATAGGAACGGCAAGCATCAGAGCTGCTTTTTCCGCATTCAGCAGTGCAAGGGATTTTGGTAGAATTTCACCAAGAACAATATGAAAATAGGTAAGAATACCTACTGCAATTACGCTTGCAATAATATGGGAAGCATCAATACCTGCAAATTTTATTCCGTGGACATAATGTTCGAGCCATCTGGCAGCAGTGGTTTCGCCATACATACCAAGCCCAAGGCTTGCCAGAGTTATTCCGGTCTGTGAAGTTGCCACATATTTATCCTGAAGGGCGGGATCTCTTGCAATAGCCTGGAGGAGTTTTGCAGCTTTATTGCCTTCGGAGGCAAGCTGGTTGACTATTCCCCTGGGAACGGCAAGGAGTGCAAACTCGGCAGCAACAAAGAAGCCGGTTACGGCAATCAGAAAGATAATTACCAGCAGTGAAAAAAGAATGCTAACCATCGAATGAAGCCTCCTTTTGCTCAGGAAGCTTTGCTATCAGTGATTTTATGGCATTACCCGACATTTTTTCAACAGTAAACTGAATTCCGCCGACTTCGGTTTTTTCACCTTCACGGGGAATATGTCCAAGGGTGTCAATTACTATTCCTCCAATGGACTGAGACTGGCCTGAGATAATTGTTCCGAGCCAGGGTTCAGCATCATCCGCATTCATTATTCCGGGAAGTTTTACGGTGTTTTCGGAAATTCTGACAGGTCTCAGGGCATTTTCTTTCAGCTCATCGCCAATATCCCCAAGCATTTCCCCAAGAAGATCATCAAGGGTGACAAGCCCTTCAACTCCGCCGTATTCGTCTATGACAAGCGCCTGATGGCCCCTGTTCTTACGCAGATAGCTGAGGATATTATCCCCTTTCATATTTCTGGGAACTTTCAGAACGGGCTTAATAAGCTTTCTTAGATTCAGTTCCCTGCTTCTGATTATCTCGCTGACAACTTCCTTGGTGTGAAGAATACCGGTGATGTTGTCAATACTGCCTTCATAAACAGGAATTCTGGTGAAGGGACTGTCTGCAACAATACGGGGTATTTCTTCAACGGGAGTGTTTATATCAATAGTCTGAAGTTTTGTTCTGGGAACCATAAGATAATGGGCAGTTCTGCCAGCAAGCTGAAGTGCTTTGTGAAGCCTTTCCTGTTCGTCAGGTTCGAGTATGCCGCCGTCTCTGCTCTCTGCAATCAGCATGTCTATTTCTTCAGGAGAATGAATATGTCCATGTCTTACCGAAGAAAGGCCGAACATTTTTAAGACAAGATTGCCTGTTCCGTTAAGCAGATCAATCAGAAGGGAAAACACCTTCAGCGACACCTTCACAGGCATAACAGTGTATAAAGCAATTCTCACAGGAAACTGCAGCGCCAGATATTTCGGAACAAGCTCCCCTATCACAACCTGCAGCATTGTAAGAATA
The DNA here is from genome assembly GCA_021287065.1 of Bacillota bacterium. Classification (GTDB taxonomy): domain Bacteria; phylum Vulcanimicrobiota; class JAJTBE01; order JAJTBE01; family JAJTBE01; genus JAJTBE01. The sequence continues at coordinate 4,056 of JAJTBE010000212.1, read as the reverse complement.
ATCAGCACTATTACCGAGCAAGCGGATAATGCAGCAAGCTGCCCTGCATTTGTCATTTTTATGAAAACAGGTACAAGCACGGGAGTTATGGTTGCCTGGCCATAGGCTCCAAGCACAAGGCTGGACAAAGTGATTCCCGCCTGACAGGCTGCAATGTATCTGTCCATAAGGGCAGGATTATCTATCACATTAACAAGGGAGACTGCGCTTGAAATACCTCTCTGGGCGATCTGTCTTACCTGACTCTTTCTTACACCAACAACAGCAAACTCAGCGGCAACATAAACCGCATTTATAATAAGCAATATCAATATAAAAGCAAAATTAAAAAAGCTCATAATACTTGTCTGAAGTAGTCACAAAAGCCGGAATTGATTATCCTTTATCTGTGTTTTTACTGAAAATGATTTTTAATATCAGCACAAAGACCATTCTAACACTTCGATACTCATGAATGCAAGTTGATAAAAGGAATCATAGTTAAGCAGGCTAATTGAAGTAAAACATACTAAAATCGGACTCATTCAAAATGGATAAATTAAAAAACAAAGCAAATATACTCGAAGGTTCAATTACAAAAGCGATACTTCAGCTCGCTATCCCTATTATGGCAGGCTTTATACTCGATAACATTTATTTTATTGCAGACATGTATTTTGTGGGCAAGCTCGGAGCAGCACCTTTGGCTGCTGTTTCCATGGGCGCCACCATATTCGGTCTGATATGGACATTTGTTGTTGGAACAACCACCGGAATCGTTGCCATTTCATCAAGGCTTCATGGACAGGGAGATAAAGAAGGAGCTGCCTATGCCGGAAAACAGGCGATTTTTCTCTCAATTATTTTGTATGTAGTAATTGCCGTTGTCGGCAATATTATTACAACTCCCCTGTTGAAGCTTCTGGGAGTCACTCCCGATATGGCTCCTCTTGCGGAAGCTTATACACGAATATCCCTTATTTCGAGTTTTGTTACCTTCATAAGCATGTCCATTGCCTCCTATATGAGGGGCTGCGGAGATACAATTACACCGGTCAGGGTTCTGATGATATCCACTGTTTTCAATTTTATCCTCGACCCAATACTGATTTTCGGATTATTCGGCTTTCCAAAGCTTGGAGTTATCGGTTCAGCTATCTGTATGCCGATAGTAAGAATATTTGCCATGATTTATCTTCTCTGGTTTGTTTTTTACAAATCAAAGGAACTTCGAATTCCTGTGTATCCACTGAAAGTGGATTTTGCAGAAATGTGGAGAATACTGAAAATCGGTATTTTCAGTTCAATTCAGGGTTTTCTCAGAAGCTTTGCTGAAATGGCGGTTATGAAACTGGTTGCCGTTTATGGAACAGCGGCAATTGCAGCATACGGAATAGGTGTCAGATTCAACATGGCAATGTTTATCCCCACAATGGGCCTCGGAATGGCAGCAGCTATTATGGTGGGGCAGAATCTTGGTGCAGGCAAACCCGAAAGAGCCGAAAAATCAGGATGGATATCCGCAGTATTATGCGCTGTGATGATGACCGCAGCAGCAATTCCCACATACTTCTACGCCACAAATATCATCTCGGTTTTCAATCAGGATCCCGAAGTTGTTAAGTTTGGAACACTTCTGATGAAATATTTTGCATATACGCTTACATTTATCGGAGTATCCATCGGACTTGAAAGAGCGTTGTCCGGTGCCGGGGATACCGTAAAACCTATGATCGCATCACTTCTGAGCCTCTATGTTTTCAGAATTCCCCTCTGCATTATTCTCATGAAAAAAATGGGGCTTGAAGGCATCTGGATTGGAATCATAGTATCCCACATAGTCACTACAATCATCTACACAATTATGTTCAAAAAAGGAACCTGGAAACTAAAGCAGGTCTGAAGCTGATTCCTCCACCCGGTTTCTCAACTGTCCGCAGGCAGCGTCAATTCCTGTTCCCCGTTCGTTTCTGAGAAGGGATTTCAATCCGTATTTCTCAGTCTCGGCAATAAACGCCCGGCATCTCGCCATTGGAGGCCTCTTGTAAGGGAAATGCTCAACAGGATTGAGGGGAATCAGGTTCACCATAACAAAAAGTCCATCAAGGAGTTTTGCAAGCTCTCTGGCATGAGCCGGAGAATCATTAAGCCCGTCTATCAGCATATATTCAATTGTAATTCTGCGCTCGGTTGTTTTCTGATAATATTTACAGGCATCAATGAGTTCGGATATTGGAAATTTATGATTGACAGGCATAATTTTATTTCTGATTTCATCATTTGGCGCATGCAGTGAAACTGCAAACCTGATATGGAGTTTTTCGTCGGCAAGGCGCCTTATAAGCGCAGGAATTCCAACTGTCGAAACCGCAATATGCCTGATTCCTATGGCAACGCCGTCGCAGTGGTTTATCAGATGGATTGCTTTGAGAACATTGTCATAATTAACCAGAGGCTCCCCTATCCCCATTATAACCACATTGCTTACACGCTCTTCGGTTTCATCTATCGTATTTTGTATCTGAATAACCTGATCTACAATTTCAGCAGCAGTAAGATTCCTTATAAAACCGTGTTTTCCCGATGCGCAGAAAGCGCACCCCTGAGCACAGCCAACCTGAGTTGAAATACAGGCAGTCGTTCTGCCAAACCCCAGATGCTCCTCATACCGCATCAGCACTGATTCAACATGATTTCCATCGGAAAGCTCAAACAGGAATTTCTCCGTATCACCGTTAGCAGATTTAACCCTGTTAACAGGCTTAATCTGAGAAACATAACAAATATGACTCAGCTTCTCTTTCAGAGCTTTACCAATATCAGTCATAGGCCCGAAATCCGACTCGCCCTTATTATAAATCCACTTAAAAAGCTGCCGCCCCCTGAACGCCGATTCGCCGATAGTCTTGGCGTAATCTTCCATCTCCTGCTGATTGAGTCCCTTTAAATCCATCATCATAAAAAACACCGGTTCCTGTCAAATAATAATCATATTAACCGAATAATCCCCACCTGCTTTTAATCGCAGCAAAATTTCCGTCAGGAATTATAGCATGGAGTGATGGACAGAGGCAAGGAAATGAGGAAAACAGTATTAATTACTTTATTACTAAAAAAAAATGTGTTATAATTGAATTTTGCAGCAAAATCATTTCGAGCTATGGTTGTGGAACCATTCAAATTTAGAGAACCACTCTTTCATTAACTAATTGAAGCAATTCAGGACCTGCAATAAAGCTGAAGTAATGACTTATCTTATAAACAATGAGGACAGTCAGGGGATTTATCCCGTTTTGATGTGCAACCCGACCACTCCTTAAAGCTGCTTCGGCAGCGTCCATTTACTTATGCCGGGGTATGGTGGGAAGCGGCTGAAGTAGCCGTATAACGGGGTGGAAGCAATGTTTACACGGACTGATGCCCGTGCCTGATCTCAGAATATATGCGAAGAATACTATTTTTACAGGTTGATGAATTTTTTCGGGTTATCAGAGTGGCAAATAGTAACACCAATTTATCAGGACATTTCTGAAGATAAATAGGAATTTTTCATAAAACAAAATTTGAAAAAAAGAGGGATGGATATGAAAAAAACACTTTTAATAGCACTAATAATTGTATTTTTAATATCAACAGGATTTTTCTTAATCAACACATTCCGCAATCAGAATTTAAAGACTGATAATAATGCAGGGAAAAGTCCACCTCGGTCTGTTTCAGGAAATAACCCTACGCCGGATGAGGAAGATGAAGATGACTACAAAGGATTTATTCCAACATATATTAACATGGACAAAAAAGGGGCGTCTATCATTCATACCAGCCGCGATTTGGAACAAATAAAACAATATATAGCCAATGGAGGAGATGTAAACGAAAGAACACTAAACGGAAAAACTCCTCTTCACCTGTTCAGAACTCAGGAGATAATGGAGTTTTTAATAAAAAAAGGCGCTGATATAAACGCAATAGATATGATGGGGAATACTCCGGTTATGTCTATTGCAGCCTGGATAGAACCACCTTCAACAAAAAGAAAAGACAAATCTTCGCAAACACCACGAAAAGAAGATTCCC
>JAJTBE010000198.1 GCA_021287065.1 Bacillota bacterium | reverse complement strand
TGAACTGTTAGCCAAAAACAGGGAGCTTTCGGAATTTGCATTTAAAGTAAGTCATGATCTGAAGAGTCCTCTTAATATAGTAAGGGGTTTCCTTGAAGCGATAAAGGAAGAACCTGAACTTTTTGAGGATTATTATCAGAGGACCCTCGACAGGATAAACGGTCTGATTGAATTTATCGATAATATGCTCAATTTATCCAGAGCAGGCAAGGTTATTGATATTAAAGTTGAGCTTAACCCGGAAATAATCGTCAGAAATGTTTTTGAGAAATTTCATACTGAAGGCTCCGGCATTGAACTTAATATAGTTCAGCCTGTTTCTGAAATATTGGGGGATCCTTCAGGAATTGAACAGATATTTTCTAATCTTATTCAAAATTCAATTCGTTACAGGGATCCTGCCAAAAATATACTCAATATTGAAGTATGTTGTGAGGATACGGATCATAAAACCGTAATAAAATACAGAGATAACGGCTCAGGAATTGAACCTGAGTATCTCGACAAGGTTTTTAATTTTGGGTTTACTGCAGGCAATAAGAAGGGAACAGGAATCGGACTGACAATAGTAAAGAAAGTTATCAACGCCCATGGAGGCACAATCAGCGTTGCAAGTGAAGGTAAAAACAGGGGTGTTGAATTTACCATAGAACTTCCATGTTAAAAAAATGGTGATATGGATTTTCTGTAGAAGGAAATATCTTTCAGATTTGGAATAAACCAAACCGTAAAGCGCCATTAGTAAGGGAGAAATCCCTTATTTATTTTCTGAAGTATATGACGAGGAGGAAAAATGAAGAAGGTACTGATAGTAATTGCAGCAGCAATTCTTATTACCGCATTTGCCGCAGGCAATGCATTTGCGTGGTCTGATCTTATGCAGGGAGAACCTAAGATTATCCCTGGTAAGGATTATGGAGTTTATTTCTGGGTGGATGGAAAAGGCAGCTTCCATGTCAGAGTTACAGGACCCGGAACTCACACATTCTGGGGTATTCTCGAAACTGAAAACCCTCTTTCAGTTACCAACAAGGTAGCTATAGACGGCGGCGACAAGTTTCAGAGCCACAAACCCAATGTAACCGAGTTTACAATCAAAACCACAAATAACGCCGTAAAAGGTTTTGATTTTGATACAAAAGGTTCATATATGGCTTTTGAGATGAAGCTTGATGGAAAGAAAGTAATGAAGCAGAAATTCTTTGCCGGAAAAGACAAAGTGGAATTTGAACATACTCCTTTCAAAGTATTTGATATTAAACCCGGCCAGAAGGGACTTCCCCCCCAGATCAGATTCGGACCCGGCACAAAAGGCAAAAACAATCCCGCAACAACCAATGCACCGCCCAAAAAAGACTGGTGGCTGTATTTTAAATAATTTTTGCTGATTAATACAAAAAGAGGCTGCCCCCAAAGCAGCGGTTTCATAAAGAAACGCAATTTTGGGGACAGCCTCTTTGTTTTTTTTACATGAAGGAAACTTTTTGCCTCCGGGTAAAATTAAGTGATATAATACACTTGATCACAAAGACATTGTCTTTTAATATATAAACCGGAGGCGAAACCAATGGAAAGAAAAATTACCTATCTGGATCACGCAGCGACCACATATGTGGATCCTATTGTTGTTAAGGCAATGGATCCCTATTTTACGGATAAATTCTACAATCCCTCGAGCCTTTATACTCCGGCGAGAGAATTGGCTTCAATGGTATCAGATGCCAGAAAAACAGTGGCAAAATGGATAAATGCAAGAAACGATACCGAAATAATCTTTACCGGAAGCGGTTCCGAAGGCGATAACACCGCTATTTTCGGAATTGCCTTTGCCAACAGGCACAAAGGCAGACACATAATAACATCCCCTATTGAACATCCTGCAGTTCTTGAAACTGTGGAGGGTATGGAAAGATTTGGTTTTGAACATACAATTGTTCCCGTTGATAAATCTGGCATTCTTGATCTTGACGAGCTTAGAAAAGCCATCAGACCTGATACGGTTCTGATTACGGTTATGTTTGCCAACAACGAAATCGGTTCAATTCAGCCTGTTGCTGAAATAGGACGAATTGCAAGGGAAAAGGGTATATTCTTCCACACCGATGCAGTTCAGGCAGCAGGAAGCCTGCCTATAGATGTTCAGGAAATGAACATTGACTCCCTTACCATTGCTGCACACAAGTTTTACGGACCCAAAGGTGTTGGTGCCCTTTATATCAGAGATGGAGTGCCTTTCGAACGCTTTATGCTTGGCGGGCATCAGGAAAGAGGCAGAAGAGCGGGAACCCATAACAATGCCGGTATAGCCGGTCTTGCCGCTGCTCTGGATCTGGCTTGCAGCAAAATGGAAGAAAACAACAAAAAAATCATCTATCTCAGAGAGAAGCTTGTGAAAGGCATCATGGAAAATATACCTGATGTAATTTACAACGGTCATCCCGAAAAGAGGCTTCCCAACAATACCAATTTCTGCTTTAAATTCATAGAATCCGAAGCGATTCTGCTTCACCTTGATATGCTTGGAATCTGTGCTTCCAGCGGATCCGCCTGCTCATCAGGCTCTGAGGATCCTTCCCATGTGCTTGCAGCCATCGGACTTACCCCCGATATAGCAAGAGGAAGCATAAGAATGACTCTGGGCAGGGAAAACACAGAAGAGGAAATCGACTTTGTCATTGAAAGAATGAAGAAAGTAATTGAAAACCTCAGAATGATGTCACCCCTTGTAAACTGAGAGGAGTAAGGTCTTGAAAAAGAAATCTTCATCCCGCCGGGGAGCGGGTATATTCCCATATATTCTGGTTATCATCCTTGGTATTACTGTTTTTACCGTGGGTTTCTGCACTGCAGTCGGCGAAAACGGAAACCTCGGAGATCGCCTTAAAACCCTTTTTACCCAGACTTTTTCAGATGTGAAAAACGATCATAAAGCTGCGAAAAAACAGCAGAAAGAAAAGGTAAAACAGGGGCTAATTGCGAGAAACCAGACCGAATCCAGAGCGGAAGAAGCTGCAAAACCCGATGAAATGAGACCGCAGAAGGGCAATGAAGCCAAAGTGGAAACCGCTCCGGAAAATGCGGAATTACCTGCACCGGATAAGGAAAACAAGGTTGAAGCTCCCGCTCCGGCTGCTGTCAAACCGGAGACCACAGTTAAGGAAGACAAAGGTAAAATTTCTGCAGGTAAAGATGCCAGAAAACCTGAAGCTCCGAAGGGGTTTGGTATTGTGGCAATAATAATCGACGATTTCGGAAATAGCCTCAATAATGTAGATAATTTCTGCAGTCTTGAGATTCCTGTAACTTTTGCGGTTCTGCCCCAGCTCAAAAATTCAAAGAAAATCACCGCTATGGCTCTGGATAACGGCAAAGCTGTGATCCTGCACCTCCCTCTGGAAAACCAGTCGGGAATAAACCCGGGACCGGGTACAATTACCACAAATATGAGCAGGGATGTTATCACTAAAGACTTCAAACTTGATCTGTCATTCGTCCCCGGCGCCGAGGGTTTTAACAACCACGAAGGCTCCAAAGCAACAGAAAATGCTGAGGTTATGGACGAAATTATGAAACAGGCCGCCGACAGAGGTTTATATTTCATAGACAGCGCAACTTCCTCAAAATCCGTGGGTATGGATACCGCAGCCCGATTCGGAGTTCCTGCGGCAAGAAGAAACATATTCCTCGATAATGAAGATAATGTTGACTATATCTGCGGACAACTGGACAAACTGACTGAAAAAGCTCTGAAAGACGGTTCAGCCATAGGTATAGGCCATGTCAGAGCCAACACATACGCAGCCCTCGCAAAAATGATTCCGGATATGAAAAACAAGGGAATAGAATTTGTGTTTGTAAGGGAACTGGTGAAATAGTTATTTTTCGATCTTTAAAATTGGAGTTTATATCTGAAATGTTTAAGTCTTTGCCGATTCTGAAAAAAACAGTCTTATTTGCTTTTGCTTTGTTAATTATGCTTGGTGGAGTAAATGCCCACGCCCAGTCGGGGATTGCGCTTTCTTCTCAGCCTGAGAATGTGAAAATTTCTGCCAATGGTGATTCTGTTAATGCGGTGGTTGTGAGGGATGAAGGCGGGAGTTTCTTTCTGCCCATCAACCGTATGGAAACAGGCCTTCTGCTTAACAAATTCGGAGCCAGGGTTACATGGCTTGTTCCTATGAATACCGTTGTTGTGGGATTTCCCGGCGGTAAGGATTTGCGTTTTAAGATCGGCGAAAAGACTGCGGAATACGGCGGAAAGCCTGTTCAGTTAAAATCAGGCGTGAGAATGCTCGGAGATGAACCCTGTATTCCAGTTGAAAGCCTCGCGGTTATTTTTAACCTCAATATGGCTCTTGATGAGAAGACCCATATTATGTATCTTGATCCCATAATTAAGGATATGAAGCTGGAAGCTTACAGGGGGGTTGTGAAGTTTGAGGCGAAGGGTACTGCGCCTCTTAAATATACGACTTCAAAACTGACTGAGCCTGACAGATTTGTAGTGGATATTAATAATGCCGTTCTGGATCCGTCGCTGGAAGGTAAGGATTTCAGACATACACTGACAGGGAGCATATTTGTTTCCCAGGATTCAAGAACCCCCAACAGAGTGAGGGTTATTTTCCCGATGAGCAGCAATGTGGAAATCGAAATGCGGGAAAACAAGGATAAAAAGGTTTTGGGCGTTGATCTGGTTCTCCCCCAGATGGTTGCTCCTGTTCAGGATATGGCTGTTGAAAGAATCACCCGGTTTAAAGTTAAAAAGGATGATGATAAGGTTACTTTTTACATAAGTTCCACAGGTCCCATCCAGTATGAATGGAGAAGGCTTCTCCCCCCGGACAACAGATATTTTATCGATATTCCAAAGGCAATTTACACCGGAAGTTATGATGAAAAACTGGATGTAGGGTTTATTTCAGGCATAAGCGTTTCCCAGATCAGTAAAGACCCTGATCCTGCTGTGAGAGTAACCCTTAAACTGGAGGTTCCGTCAAAGGTTTCCGTTGAACCTGATCCTGAACATCCTGAAATTATTAAAGTGGAAATCAGCAAAGACACCATCAACCCTGTGGTCGTTCAGCGACAGGGATTTGGGGTTACAAAGCATGTAGTCAGGGGCGGAATTGTAATATGCCTCGATCCCGGACACGGCGGCGGAGATCCCGGAGCCTGCAACGGCGCATACGGACTTCAGGAAAAGAAGATCACTCTTGATATATGTCTCAAATTAGCTTCAATGCTTAAAAGTGCAGGCTGGAATGTGGTTATGACCCGCACCACCGACAGGGATGTTTCCTATGCGGGAAGCAGCGATTCGAGGGAACTTGGAGATCGTGTCGGCGTGGCAAACGGAGTTAATGCACAGATATTTGTTTCCGTTCATATAAATGCTTCCACATCCTCATCAGCAAGCGGAAGTTCAACACATTACTATAAAGATATAGATGAACCCCTTGCCAGAAATATTCAGGAAAACCTTCTGGCTGCAGGCGGAAGGCAGAATAACGGCGTTCAGCACGACAGTTTTTATGTGGTGAGAAATACAACAATGCCTGCGGCTCTTGTGGAGTGTGCATTTATATCAAACCCCACTGAAGCTTCATTGCTTTCAAGCGATGAATACAGAGCCAGACTTGCCAGAGGAATTTTCAACGGAATTATGTCTTATGCCAAAAGCGCCAATCTAAAAGGCTCCGTAGTGGCTGAAGAACCTGAAGATGACGGAAGCGCCAAGCTTAAGGAAATGGCGGATCAGAAAAAGCGTGCTGTTGAAAAAGATCTTGAAAAAGGCAACAACGAAGGGGATCCCGACTTTGGAGAGAGATAGGTTTTTATTTAACAAATAGTTAACATGCTTTTTGTGCCGGAATTGTCGATCTTATAGTAGAATAATAAAAGAGATAATGTAAATAGTTCTTATTACAGAGCGAAAACAAGCTCTTTTATCATAAAAACGATTCGTCATAAGAAATCGATTCCGGAGGCTTCACACTGATGGAAATAGGTCCTGAAAAAAGCATACTTGGCGGTATTGGAAACAGTTTTATCAAAAAATACCAGCAGCATGTATCTTCGGCACTCGCCGACGACAGGGATTATTCATGTAAATATACCCCGTCCTGTTCCCATTATACTCAGGATGCCATTGCTGAATACGGACTTATTGAAGGCGGCGTTATGGGCTTTATGCGAATTATGCGCTGCCACAAGGGAGCTGAAGGCGGATATGATCCCGTCATACCTAAGGATCAGGTGGGAAAACCCCAGGAATTCACTCCGGCTCACAAAGAGTATCATTATGAATCAACTAAAGAAATTATGGCTCACGAAAGCAAAGTTGATTTCAAAACACATCAGGCAGATAAAAAGACTGTACCTGATCACGAACTGACTATTTCAGAAAAAATGAAAAACGGTGTTAAAAGCTGTGTTATTGCTGCTTCAGTGGCAGCAGGCGGAATTGCCGGAGCTGCAGGATTTGCCGCCATAGGCGGAGGCCTCGGAGCATGGCTTGGCACAGTGGCAGGCAGGGAAAACATCGGCAGGCTGAATGCCAAAATTGCGAAGAAATACTCTCCTGAGTCGGTTTATGGATTTGCAAAAATCGAAAATGCACTTGGGAAACCTTCATATAACATCAGCAAATTTATCGAAAACACAACCGGAAGCAAAACTGCAGCAAGGGCTGTGGGAACTGTTGTCGGCGGACCTGTTGGCCTTGCCATCGGAATCTGGAAAGGCGGCAAAAAGGGACTTCAGATAGGAACCCAGTACGGCAGGCTTTTCGGAAAATCAGTTACATCCGAGGCAAAACACGCCGGAGGATGCCTCTGCCCCGATTGTGTCAACAAGCAGCTTGGTGCAGCAGATTCAGACAAAGCAAAAGAATATGCCCATATTAATATGTCGGAAATTATGGGAAAACCGATGTTTGAGTCAACTCTGGGCAAAACCAAAATCGTTCCTCTGGTAAACGAAGAGGTAGCACCTGCTATGCTTGCACTGCTTAAATCAGCAAAAAAATCCATAGATGTTGAGATTTTTTCCATAAAGAACCCTGAAGTAATAGGAATTCTTAAAGATAAAGCCAAAGAAGGCGTTCAGGTCAGGCTTATCAACAACTTTGTCACAATGGATGGTCAGGAACAGAATAAACTGAATGACATCAGAAATGAGATTAAGGACTCGGGAATTGAAGTTCATCAATATCCCGTATCCCAGAGTATCTGGCAGTTCAACCATACCAAGATGGTTATTGTGGACGATCAGACAAGCATTATCGGCAGCAAAAACTGGGGAACCAAATTTGCCAACAGCAACAATTATGAAATAGCTATGCTTATTTCCGGGGATACTGTTGATGAGTCGAGGGAAATTTTTGAGAAAGACTGGGCAAAATCAGGGGGAACTCCGAAAGATGTCCATCACAGAGATGAAAGCCCTGGTGTTTCACTGAATGTAACCGATACCGGCAATTATCAGAATGCAAGGGAAATAAGAGACAGCATAAAGAACGCCTCAAAATCTATCGATGTGGGAATGTACTGGCTCACCGACAAACAGGTTATAGATGATCTTATTGATGCAAAAAGCCGGGGAGTTAATGTAAGAGCGCTGATTTCACATACCGATGAGAACAGATACGCTAAGGAAAAGCTCACTGAGGCAGGTATTGAAACCAGAATTTTTTCACATAGCGACAATAACGACAAGAAATACTACCATATAAAAATGGGAATCTTTGACGGGGAAAAAGTCAACATGGGAAGCTGCGACTGGACAGCACAGGGATTATACCTCAATCACGAACTGAATATGAATATTTCCGACAGGAAAACAGCAGGTTATATGACCTCTGTTTTTAATGAAACCTGGGAAACATGCGCATCCCCCGACGCAAAATTCGCCCCGCCCGACGAGCTTTACAAACAGAGCAAAATAAAAGCAATGAATCTGAAATTATCCAGAATGGTCCCCGGAGGCATAGCTAAAGCCGGAATGATAATGGCAGGCATAGTATCCGCAGCGGCAAAGAAGATTGGGCTGTAGGGAACGGGTGTAACAATGGGATTATTTAACTTTTTATGAAAAATTGATTTGCAATCTGTTCTAATCCACAAACTTGACACTGTTATAGATAAATATTACAATTGTTATAGATTTACATAACAGTTAATAAGGATTTTTATGGATATTTTAAATTTGAAATCCGAACTAAGAAGAAGGTTGCTGGTTCTGTTTTTCTCTAACCCTGAGAATAAATACTATGTAAGGCAGATAGAGAGGTTGATTGGCTTTCCTGCCGGTAATATTTCGTTAGAATTAAGGCGTTTGAATAAAGATGGTATTTTTAAAACTAACAGGATTGGCGGAATTGTTTTTTACCAGCTAAATCAAAAACATACGATTTACAGTGAATTAAAAAATATCATTTTCAAGACCATTGGAATTGAAGGTGGATTAAGAGATACTCTGGGTAGTTTACCGGGTATTGATTCTGCGTTTATTTTTGGTTCTTTTGCATCAGGAAATGAAGGCGTTTTTTCAGATATTGATTTGTTTATTATAGGAAATCCAGATTCTGACCAGCTTGATGACTCTTTTAATATTCTCGAAAACAAATACCAAAGAGAGATAAACTATCATTTATACTCAATTGAAGACTGGAAAAAGAAGAAACAGGAAGATAATAGTTTTCTTGCGAATATACTGCAAAAATCAAAAATTTTTATTGTTGGGGATGAGCAATGTCTGAAGATGTTATAAAGAAATTGACTGATAGCGGATATATAAAAAAAGAATTGATTGGTCTTGATCAGATAGAAAAGCTAATAAGAAGGGCGTCAAGAGATATTAAAGTTGCCGAAGCAAATCTTGAAATAGATGAAGAAGTTACATACAATTATGCTTATCTTGCAATGCTCAGAACAGGAAGAGCATTGATGTTTATTAAAGGTTTCCGACCGATAGACGGCGCTCAACACAAAACTGTAGTTGAATTTGCCGGAGCAATTCTTGGACAAAAATACAGTAGAATGATTAAGCGGTTTGATAATATGCGGAAAAAGCGAAATATGTTCACTTATGAACCTGATATTCCCGTATCATTAACCGAAGCAAAAGATGCTTTAAGACTTTCAAGAGAATGGGTAACAGAAATGTGTAGCTATCTATCGACTATAAATCCTCAGATTAACTTCCTTAATAACCCATAAACCCAATACCTATGAATTAAGGCATGGATTCGTCTAATCGCTTACGAGGATTGTGTCGGTTTGCCCAGCTCCCAGAGAAAACTTTTTTGAAAAAAGTTTCCTCCGGACCTCCTTCCCAAAACTTTGGAATTTGGGACCGACCGGAGGGGTTAGGACCGACGAGGGTTGGGGACCGTCAGAGGGAACCACGCTTTTTTGGAAAAGCGAGGTTGCCCTCCGAACCTCCCTCCCTGAAAAACAAGAGTATAGGGGATTTGGATTGGAGTGGATTTTTATTAATTCAGTGGCATTGAGATTAGGGGCAATTCCCATGAATTAAGGCATGGATTTACCTGATCGCTCATGAGAATTTTAACCGCATGCTCAGCTCCCAGAGAAAACTTTTTGAAAAAAGTTTCCTCCGGACCTCCTTCCCAAAACT
>JAJTBE010000189.1 GCA_021287065.1 Bacillota bacterium | reverse complement strand
AGGGTTTGGGAAACGAGCTTTTTTCAAAAAGCGGGTTTCCCAAAAAAAAGAATTTTAGATGAGCCCCTCGCAGAAAACATAATTCAACCGAATAATGGCATGGATTTATCTGATCGCTCACGAGGGTTGTATCGGTTTGCCAAGCTCCCGGAGAAAACTTTTTGAAAAAAGTTTCCTCCAGACCTCCATCCCAAAACTTTTGAATTGGGGGACCGACCAGAGGGATTTGGACCGACTCGGGGTTAGGGACCGTCAGAGGAGACCACGCTTTTTTGGAAAAGCGAGGTCTCCTCCGAACCTCCTCCCTTGAAAAACAAGACTATTGGACTGTGGATTTGAGTAATTTTTTACTAATTCAGTGGCATGGGGGAAATGGGAACTGTCAGAAGGAACCACGCTTTTTTGGAAAATCGGGTTTCCCTCCGAACCTCCCTCTTTGAAAAACAAGAGTATTGGGTTGGGAATCGGAAGATATTTTGATAATTCTGGTGTTGGTTCCGGAACTATGCATTGGCGGCGGGATTGCTTTGCTTTTTTTCGAAGGGTTTTTGTGAAATTGTGCAGCGTTTATGGTATCAGGTCGTTTTGGGTGTATAATAAAAGTCAGGCCGGGTCGTTTTATTTACTGTCTGATAAAATTCTTTTTTATGAGGAAGCGGTTATGGAAAACACTTCATTTCAGTTTGAGAAGCGGAGTCTTGATATTCTGAAAAAGGCTCTTTATGAAATGGAGGCAGGTTTTGAGAACTTGCCTGAGACTTGTGAGCAGTTTGATTATGATAAAATTGAAGAAGCAATGATGGCTCTTGCCCGGAGAATGCGGGATAATTATCCTTATTTTCATCCGCTTTATGCAGGACAGATGCTTAAACCGCCCCATCCTGCTTCCCGCATTGCGTATATGCTTTCGTTATGGGTTAATCCCAACAATCACGCACTTGATGGTGGTAAAGCTTCATCACGGATGGAAAAGGAAGCTGTGGCAAAAATAGCTGAAATGTTTGGCTGGGCTGAGCATCTTGGGCATCTTACCGGCGGGGGCACAATGGCGAATCTGGAGGCTTTATGGATATCAGGCAGGCTTCATCCCGGAAAGAAGATTATAGCTTCCGAGCAGGCGCATTATACCCATGGAAGGATATCCGAGGTTCTGGGTATTGATTTTCAGGCTGTGCCTTGTAATGCTCAGGCAGAAATGGATATGAAGGCATTAAGGGCGATTCTTGAGCAGGGTAATGTTGGAACGGTTGTTGCAACGATGGGGACGACGGCTACAGGTTCGGTTGATCCTCTCCCGGAAATACTCAAGCTTCAGGAAGAATTCGGGTTCAGAATTCATGCCGATGCCGCTTACGGCGGATATTTCACCCTTGCCGGGAATCTCGGTTCATCAGCAAGAGCGGCATTGGATCATCTGGTTCGGGTTGATTCCATAGTTATTGATCCGCATAAACATGGTTTGCAGCCTTACGGGTGTGGATGCGTGATATTCAGGGATCCTTCTGTGGGCAGGTTTTACAAACATGACTCCCCTTATACCTATTTTACATCATCCGATATACATCTTGGGGAGATAAGTCTTGAGTGTTCGAGGCCCGGTGCGGCGGCGGCGGCTTTATGGGCGGTGCAGCAGGTTCTGCCTTATGACAGGGATGGTGAATTTGCCCGGAATATTTCAAAATGCAGGGCTGCAGCGGTTGAGTTATATGAAAAGATAAGGGAAAGCGGCAGATTTCTGACAATATTTCCCCCTGAGCTTGATATAACTGTTTGGGCTCCCAAAGGGAAAAAAGCTTCTGAGATATCGGCATTATCAGAAAGAATATTCGGAAAAGCAGAAGAAAAGAACCTGTATCTGGCGATTTTCAGGTATCCGTCAAAACTGCTGAAAGATATTTGGGTTGATGTGGAATTTGATGAGCCTTATGTAACCTGTCTGAGGTCGTGCCTTATGAAACCTGAGCACGATGAATGGATTGATCGGATATGGCGGATTATTGAGGAAATTCAGGTTTAATATTATTTGCCGTTGTTTTCAAGAAGTTCCGCCTGATGGAGTCTTGCCATTTCAGCCCAGACATTCATATAGGCGCGGTTTCTTTTTATTCCGAGGGGGCTATGGTCGAGGTTGTGGACTGTATCTTTGAAATTGCTGTAATCAATGGATTCTTCCAGGACCTTCATAATTTTTGAGAGTTCGGACTCTCCCACAATGATTCTGTAAGGATAATCCGCATATTCGTCTGTTTTGATTTCATTGGGTAAGCTGGTGATTTCCTTTAATTTTTCGATGTCGTTTTTGAGCCTTGCCCTGATATGAACATTGCCTTCTTCGCCTGTATAAGGTTTTTTTACGATGGAGAAAAATCCGTATTTACTGAAAATCCACATTAACAGGACCTCCGTTTTTATATATTTTAATAATATGGAGCCTGTTCAGGAGCTATGTTTTATATAGTTCCCGAACAGGCTCCTTTTTTGAAGTTACATATCCGCCTGTTTTACTTTATACTGCTGGGGCCAGTTTGTTATTTCCACCCTTATGGGCCACACAGACCTTACATCGGTGATTTTCATTTCATTTTCAGAATATGCCTGAACCGCTGAGGTATGGCCCGTCATATTCAGAAATGATGCTGCCGCATTAAGGAGAAGTGCAATGGCGATAACCGTAAGGATAAATTTGGTGTAACGATCAAGTTCCAGTTTCATGAAGTCCTCCTGATTTATTTAACTTCCAGAGTAACGGGTTTGCCAATGTCTTTGACTTCCGGGTTGTAGTACTGATAGGTTTTGGATTCGGGTGTTTTGGCTTTCAGCGGGAATTTTGCCTGAAGCCTGTATTTGAACTGAATTGTTTCACCGGGTTTTACCTTATCGAGATATATGATAATCTGGCGTGAAGTCATAGTGTATTTCATAAACTTTTTGCCTACATATTCGGTAAGGTCGGGAGTCATTACATTAAATCCGGGAGGTACGCCCAGATCCACCATAACCATATTCATCATGGATCTTGTGTTATTTCTGATGGTTACGGTTTCCGTGAGCATATCGTTTTCCTTCAGGGTGGTGCGGTCGTATGCCACATTGATGGACAGGGGTTTTGCCGACTGTTTTTCCCCGCTCCAGGGTTCGTAGTATTTTGTAGCGATCTGATAGTAGCAGGAGCCTTCGCCTTCCATTGTTATAACAACTTTGTTGTTTCCGTTGAGTGTTACATCGCCAAAGTCCGCCTGATTATAAACATCAAAGTTTTCCGATGTCAGTTTGAAACTTTCGCTCCGTTTTCCGTTTACGGTTATTTTGATATTGGCGTTGACTCTCTGTCCGGCTGATTCCTGTGCGAGAATAAGAGCTTTCATGCTCAGGATGGTTGCCTGTGTTGAGAACCAGGTTCCGTTGGGATCTTTGCTTTTTACGAGATAATTTATGCCTTTGGTTGCAAGGTTTTCGTAGCCTTTCACCTTGAGGCAGGCAAGGGTGGCAAGGGCTGAGGTTTCCAGATTTGCGCTGTTGCCGTGGGAGTATGTTCCCGTCTGGACCTTGGTTTCCCAGCAGGCGCTGTCTGAAGTAACCTTTGCTGCTTTTTCCAGTTTTTTCATCAGTTCTGCGGTGAATTTTCCGTCGGGTTCCACTGATGCAAAAGCGTTGCTTACCAGTGCAAGGATATAGGGATCATTAATCTGTCCGGCGTTTTTCTTCAGGTATTCGAGGCCTTTGGTGAGATCATTACCTCTGTAGCCTGATTCTGCGAGTGCCCAGACGATGTAGGAAGTTACGGGGATTTTTCCGCCGCCCTGAATTTTACCCCAGCTTTCCTGATGGAGATAGTTGGCATCAGGAGCCCAGGCGCCGTCCTGTCCCTGCTGTCTTGCAAGCCAGGCTTGGGTGCGGTTGATTACATTGGGATCCACTTCATACACTTTTGACATATCCCGGAATTCCAGAATTCCGAATGCTGTGAGGATCTGGTTTGCGGGGGCATTGCCGAACCAGGAGAAGCCTCCGCCCTGAACCTCAAAGCTGACGAGCCTCTGATAGCCGGTGTTGATGTAGCCTTCAGCTTTCATCTGAAGCTCGGGGGTAATCTTCTTCTGCTTTTTCAGATAGTTGAGAACAAGCGCATTGGGATAAGTGGTGGATGAAGTCTGCTCGAAGCAGCCGAAGGGCATCTGGAAGATTTTATCCAGTCCTTCCACCACCTGTGAAATGACGCCGGGATAGAGTCTGACCAGAATTTTTGATGCTCCGGGAATGGCGTTCTGAGGGATAGATACTGTTTTTTCAATCTGCTGGCCTGTTTTGTCGCTGATGCTCAGAAGTTTCATTTCGCCGTTGGGGAGGATTTCAATTTCCCGTTTGATTGCATCGTCCATTTTTGAACCGTATGCATAAACGGTAAATTTCTGTTTGCCGAGTTTTTTGGCTTTTATTCTGAAATAGACAGCTTTAACTTCGTCTTTTGCAAGCTGGACGCTTTTTTCGAAACTGCCGTCCATCATCTCAAACCAATCGCCTTTTTCCACTTTCAGTTTTACGGTCTGAGTATCTTTCAGATAGTTGTAAACTGCGATGGGAACTGATATTTCATCTCCTTCGGTGAGGGCAACCGGGAAGTCGATATCAATAAAGAAATCCTGAAAAACCCTGATACCGTGGTTGACATTGCCCATTTCACCTCTGAGGGAATTGGCAAATCCGGTAAGTCTCCATGTGGTGATGGAATCAGCCATATTGAGGGTTATTCTGGCTTTTCCCTTTTCATCGGTGAGAACCTGCGGGTTTGTGTAGAGGGTTTCGGGGAAATATTCCCTGACCTTGACCTGCTTTTGTCCGCCTTCCCCGCTGCCGCCTTTTGCCATTTTTGGTTCAGCCATTTCATTGGATGCTGCTTTTTCCATCTTTAGAATAGCACCGGGCGGGGGAGCGCCGGCAGCGACGCCGTCTTCCATCATTATTCTGCCCTGAGGCCTTGCAAAGTCGTCTTTGAAGTCCTGCATAGAATACATAGTCTGGGAAAGTTTGGTCATTGTCAGTTCGGTGTCTTCGTTCATTGTTCCAGCGGGACCCATTGAAGCTACCTCCGGGGGACCATTTTCGTAGCGGGGTTTCTTCAGATAGAATTTGTGTCCCCAGGGATCAACGATATCTTCTTTTTTAACAAGCTCTTCTTTTACAAGAAGCTCAAGTTCATCTGCAGCGGGGTATTTTCTGTTTTTGCTGAAATACTGATACATAGCGTTGTTTATGGTCTGCATTTTTCTGAAGCATTCCTGCAGTTTGAGGTTGTATGTATCAACATTGACGGGATAATTCATATCAGATGAAATTTTGTTGAACAGAATCTGTTTAAGAGCCTGCTGATCCTCGTCAACTTTTTCAGCGGGCATTACTGCCTGAGTAACAGTCATACCGTGAATTTCATACTTAGGCTCCATCAGTTCCTTTTCGAGGAGAAAATAAACCCTTTCCAGTCCGGGGAGCATTTCTCCCAGTGCGAAAACCGATTCGTCAACGATATCCACACCAAGGGCTGACAGAGAAGGTTTTCCTTCCTTATCCGTAACCGTAAGATCGATATTTGCCTCTTCACCGGGTTTATAAACATCCTTATCGGGTTTTACAGCTATGGCAAGATCTCCGGCAGGGGCTATATAAATATTCCGGGAGTCCCTTATGGTGCCTGCGGCAGTGATTTTGTATGCATGGATGGTAACCATTCCCATAAGGTCGGGGGTTATATCCATACTCCAGGGCTGCATATTTGATGTAACTTCCACTGCTTTGGTCAGCATGGTCTGTCTGTTTTTTACAAAATCGATATAGACGCTGCCTTTGCCTTTTGTGGTGAGTATCTGCATTTTAAGGGTTTCGCCCGCTTTATACTGAGCTTTATCAGTGCGGAGAATTATCTGCTCTTCAGCCTGAGCAGCTATGGGGAGGTTTTGGGAAGTTGTAATCTCCTCACCCTTTTCCGTTTTTGCCTTAATTTCGATTAGAGATGAGCTGCCGGTTTCAGGTTTTATGGTGAACGAAACAATACCAGCCGCATCAGTATCCAGAATCTGGACATCGCTTCCGAACTTTGCCGTAACGGTGGTTTTAACCGGTGAACCGTCGGGATAGGTGGTGAGAACATAGATTTTGTTTTCAAGTCCGGGTTTGATGGTTCCGCTTTCGGGGAAAACTTCCGCCTTCAGGCTTTCCTTGCTGATGGGTATCATTCTGGTTACAGCTTCTTTATGATCTGCGGTATCAACCACTTCAACATCTACCTTCGAAACCGCTCCGCCCTTTTCAAGGGGTTGTCCCACCAGGTAATCGGGAATCTGCATTTCAAAGGAATAATGACCGGTTTTGTCTGTTACTCCCTTTACTTCCGCAGCTTTTCTGAATTCAACATCAAAGGTGTTGAGTTTTACCGTTACTTTTCCGCCTGAAACAGGTTTTCCGAAGAAATAATCGATCTGAAGATCGCCTTTGATGGTATCTCCGGGGGCATAAAAAGTTCTGTCCTTTTTGAAATCCACCTTAAATTTGGGCAGAACATACTTTTTGACGGTAACGCTCTTGTCTGAGGATTCGTTTTCAAGGAAAGCGCTGACTTTGAATTCGCCCATGTTCACTTCATCGGCAAGTTCGAATTTGGCAGAGCAAATGCCGAATTTCGAAGTGTTGGCTTTTTTCTTGAAAACCTTATTGCCTTTGGCATCCTGAACTTCGATAGTCATTTCCTTTTCAGCCACAGGAATGAGAGAAGGCACAGAAAGAGCCAGCGCTCTGATATTTATCACCTGTGAGGGCTGATACAAAGGTTTGTCGGTTGTCAGATAGATTTTGAACTTTTTTGAAATACTTATGTCTGTGGCAGTTTCCACAGGTTTTTCGTTAAGACCGGCCACAAAGGTCATTCTGGCGGAACCTTCATAACCATCGGGAATGGCAAAATTTGCACTTACAGAACCCGTCTGGTCTGTGACGCCGCTGAAAACCGGTTCGCCCAAATCCTGTTTGCGGGTGGGGCTTGCCGACGGAGTTGAGCCTGCAGCTTCGCCGCCTGCAGCAGGGTCGTTTTTAATATCAGCCTTTTTCTGAAGATAAATCTTAACCGGCACATTGGGAACCGGCGACTGATCGGAAGGCTGGTAGGCAATAACTCTCATTGCCCCCTGACTGCCCGAAAGAAATGAGCTGCTGCCCATCACTTTGATTTCGAATTCCGGCAGGTTCGCCGGCATAATTGCTCCACATGAAACGCTGATAAAAATCAGTCCAATCGCTGAGATTAGTATAATCCCCCAGAATTTCCACATATACAACACCTCCGAAAATCTTGAAAAGCCATGGTCCTGCAGGAAGTTTACAATATGCTTATACAGTAGTCAGAGAGTTTTATTTCAGAAGAGTTAAAAAAATTCCCGTTGTTTTGCAAAGCTCCACCAAGTGTAACCGACGGAATGCCTTTAAAAATGTGTAAATTTATAGTGCAAAACACTTCTATTATGTATCCCCGTTTATAAAGTTCGGTCAAGCCTGATAAAATCCTTCGAAAAAACATATTAATAAGGCTTAACAACCACACAGTGAAATAAACCCCATGATTTTACTTCTGAAATATTTGTTGAATATAAAGTAATAAAGCTTCAAAATACTAATCTTATCAGGGAGGATAATTATCTTCGTATTTGAATTAGCATTGAAATTTATGGTAATTGTATCAAAACGGGAAGGACGGTTAACCAATGGCTAAAATGAAAAAAGACAGGGCAGAGGAAGAGGTTCAGGCTTCCGGGTCGGAAAAAGCCCTGCAGACCGGCGGCGGTGAGGATAAGCCTCAGAAGTCGAAAAAAGAGAAAAAGTTTAAACAGAATGACCAGCCTGTGGATGTGGGAATAAATCTTTTTAAAGGATTATACTTCCTTTTTGTCTTTCTGATCGCTTTCTTTCTGTGGACTTCATGGTCTTCGCTAACCGGCGGAAATTACAGCATATTCGGGATCCTTTGTCTCGCTTTTGCCGGCTTCCTGTGCGCCTTTATGTCCAAAAAGCTCGTTATGTCAGGCTATTACAACCTTTACAGAGTGCTTGCGGTGTTATTGTTTGCACCTTTAGCTCTTGTTACATTCTACTCGTCTGAAATGGACAGCTTTTTGTTCGGATTTATCGGTATATTTTCAGCCAGTGTGCTTTTAGCGGCAATCCTCCCCTACTTCTTTGAAGGAATGAAGATTGAAAAAATCGCTATTGTTTCGCTTGTTGTTCTTTTTACACTGGCATACGGATATATTTTCTTTGCCAACTCAGTACTCGTACCGAGGGAAAAAGCCCTTACATTCGGCGGAATTTATCCCCCGGGTATGATTTTTGAAAAAGATGGAAAAAATGTCTGGATATTCGGCGACAACAGATTCCTCAAATCGAAAAACGAATCACTCAGCTTTGTTGTTTTTAAGGATGTAACACCGGATCAGGCAATCGCCAAAGACAAAGCGGACCGCATTGCCGCACAGAATAAACAGAATGATCCCAATAAGAATCATAAAAATGCAACACCCACACCGACACCGTCGGCATCTCCCACACCCACCATAGTGTGGACTCAGTCGCCTTCTGCAGTTGCCTCGGCATCACCTGAAGCTTCTCCTTCGCAGACACCTTCAGCAGTGCCTTCGGCAACTTCGGCAGCTCCTGCAACACCCGCTCCTTCTCCGGCGGCATCCGGTGCTCCGGCTCCTTCCCACGGTTTGGCCGGTATTCCTGAAGGCGCTTTTGTGCAGAAAGGTGAAAACTTCTCCGCAAGCCCTGACAGACAGGGAAATATGCTTGCAGTGGCAGGCGAAAGAATTGACAGCGGAAACGACAACGAAGTATTTATCGTCAATCTCGAAAACCACTCAAAAACGGTGATTTTCAAAGATTCAACGGTGAAGCCTTTTATTCCGGCAATATCAGCTACTTATCCCGGTTATACGGTATGGAATTCCGAAGGAACAAAGTTCTTCTTCTTCGGAAAAAGCCAGGATGAGAAGATTTCTCTATATATTGCAGATGCAAAAGACAACTCAAGCCGCAGGGTGGAAACAGATGGCGTAGTCTCTGCGTGCTGGGTAAGCCCGGACGAACTGAGAATCATTACCGGGGAAAAATCTGCCCCAAAAGCTGCCTGGCTTGAAAACAGATTCTGCTTTGCTATAAAAGGCGGAGCAATCTACAAAATCAAAGCCGGTTCAACCTCACCGGAAAAACTGATGGACATAAACGCCAATGTTGCAAAGATAGCTATTCATCCGGCTACAGGAAACATTGTAACCTTTACCGGAACGGAATATGCTCTTCTGGCTCCTTCGGCGACTTCATTTGCATCAAAAGCGTTTGCAATAGTGCCAAATGACGAAGCCTGTGTTTTCTCAGATGATGGGAAACTGCTGGCTTACTCAATTAACGGCAAAACCGGTTATCTCAATCCGGAATCAGGAATCGACAAGGTAGTGGAGCAGAGTCAGGATCGTGCCACCAACCTTACAATTACAGGTGATTCCCGTTATCTGGTATATTATGCCACCTCACCCGATTCATTTTTCAGCCTGTTCAACATCCACACCCTGATCAAAATATGTGATCTCAGTGATGGAAAGATAAAATACCTTGCCCCCAACTACCTGACCGGCAATGTCAGATCTGGCAGGGAGATGATTCAGCCCGCTCCGTGGCAGGCATTCTTCTGGAACCCTGATCCCAACAGTCCGGAAGTTTTCTTCGATGCAATCCACAATGGCAAAAACCGTGTAAAATCGGTCAGCATCTGGAAACTTTCCTCACTTTACAAAAAATAGCATCAAAAGTGCTTTCAAACGGATCGGAAGTAAAAGACCGGTCCGTTTTTTATTTCTGGCAGGAAGTTTACACAATTTTAACATGAAAGTGTTGATTAAAACCTGCATGAAGGTGTATTGTTTTATTAGAAGCAGGACATTCATTAATATCAGGATTTGATATGAGTATGAAGATAAACCCGGCGTTCACAAACAACACACCGGCTTCCGGAGCAGGGAGCCTGTTTTCGCGTGGAAAAGATATTTCCGGTTCGCAAATACCGGTGGACAAAGTGGAGCTTTCGGGAAACACCCCCAAAGAAGTGGGCATGGATAAGGAAACTACACAGCATATCGGAAATGCCGGCTTCGGAACAGCTTCAGCCATTTCCCTGGGCAGCACTGTCAGTGCTGCTGCCGGCGTAGGCTCTAAGACCGGACTAATCAAACTTGTTCCCGGGCTGAACTTTGCAGTCGCTTCTATCGAAAGTTATAATGCCATAAAAATGATGTCCAAAGGCGAAGATGTAGTCGCCGCTTCACACACGGGAAACGCCGCCGGATGTATGTCAGGCTTTCTTGCAGAAACAAAACTGACAGCAAATTCAGTAGGGCTTATGGGGAAACTGGCATCAAAAATGGCAATCGGATTAGGATTTCTCGGAGGCGCTCTGGGTATTGCAGCAGGCACAGTGGAGATTTCAAAGGGCCTCGAAATCAAAAAGGCAGGCGGAGGAAACAGAACCCTCACAATGGGGCTTCTCGATATGGCTTCAGGGGTTACTTCCGCTACAGGTACAATTCTGATAGCCACAGGAGTCGGCGCCACACTCGGTATAGGCCTGATTCTCGCATCGGGAGTGTATGATCTCTCCGGTATTGCAGTGGACTATCTCGGACACAAATTTCTAAGCAAATAATCAAACAAAAAAACATTGTCCGATTTTTGCATTTCGGGCAATTTTTTGTTATTTTTTACACACTGTAATCATTCCTTTTCCCTGCAAAGGAGGGAAAGTTACGCAATAGACAAATTAAAGAATCAGTAATAAGAAATGATTGCATCTGAAATGTAACCACAATCGAGGAATTAATGAATATGAAGAAAAAAGTCGCTCTGGTATTCGGCACACGACCTGAAGCAGTAAAGATGGCGCCCATCATAAAGGAACTGCAGAAACATCAGGACATGGATACCAAAGTTATTGTAACTGCCCAGCACAGAGAAATGCTTGACCAGTTTCTGAAACTTTTTGATATTACTCCGGATAACGATCTGGATATTATGGAACCCAATCAGACCCTTACCCGCATAACAACAAAGGCTCTCGAAGGTCTGGAAAAAATCTTTATTGAGGAAAAACCGGATCTGGTTCTCACTCAGGGTGATACCACCACCTCCTTTGTTGCAGCTCTTGCAGCTTTTTACCAGAAAATCGCTGTGGGACATGTGGAAGCGGGACTCCGCACAGACAACAAATATGATCCCTACCCGGAAGAGATGAACCGCAGACTTATCACCACTCTGGGAGATCTTAACTTCGCCCCCACTCCCGTTTCAACAGGAAACCTCCTGAAAAACGGAGTGGTAAAAGACACCATTTTCCTCACAGGCAATACGGTAATCGATGCTCTGCTTTATATAGCCGGCAGAGAAGATATACCCATACCCGAAGAAGTGAAAAACTGCCTTATGCCCGGCAAGAGAATTCTTCTTGCTGAAGCCCACCGCAGGGAAAACCTCGGAAAGCCCATGGAAAACATCTGTCAGGCAATGCTTGATCTGGTCAGTGATTTCCCTGATACTCAGCTGGTTTTCAGCGTTCACAAAAACCCGAAAGTCCGGGAAACTGTATTCGGAATGCTTCAGGGCAAAGAGAGAATCACTCTTCTTGAACCCGTTGATTATCAGGTTCTGGTTTGGCTTATGAAACATTCTTACCTGATTCTCACCGATTCCGGCGGAATTCAGGAAGAAGGTCCTTCCCTTGCAAAACCGGTTCTCGTAATGAGAAAAACCACAGAAAGACCCGAAGGCGTGGATGCAGGAACTGCCAAACTGGTAGGAGTTGAATCTGCTGATATTTACAGGGAAGCAGCTGAACTTCTCAACGACAGGGAAGCATACGAAAAAATGGCGAAAGCCGCCAATCCTTACGGAGATGGACAGGCAGCCCGCAGAACCGTTGAAGCGGTAAGATACTGGTTAGGTCTTCAGAATGAAAGACCCGATGAATTTATCTGGAATAAATAAATACAACAAGCCTGCCTTTTGGATAAATCCAACAGGCAGGCTTTTAAACAAACAAACCTTTTGCTCTCACCACGAGCAGGTAACAAGGGAGAATATACATTGCCCAAAAAGCTGGGAATAATCCTCAAGGTAATCGTAAGCATAACCTTGATCTATTTTGTCGCCAGAAAGATGGATCTGACAGCAGTTGTACATTCGTGGAAGCAGATGAACCCCTGGTATATGCTGCTTGCTTATGTACTTATGCTTATAGCTATGGTTGTTAACTCCATTAAATGGCAGTCTCTTCTGAAAGTGCAGAAGATTGATCCGGGGTTTAAAAAAATTGCAGGCCATTATCTCGTAGGTTACTTTTTCAATAATTTTCTCACGGGAGTGGGAGAAGTAAAACGCATATACGATCTTTCAAAAGAATCGGGAAAACCTCACGAAGTGGTTGCATCGGTATTTATCGAAAGATGGACCGGGGTTATCTGTCAGGTTTCAATGGCGCTGATAGCGATGGGCTGGGCTTACGGGGAAGCTCCGGGGTTGAAAACGGTTCTGATAATATGTGCAGCCCTCTTTGCGGTTCTGCTTATACTTTTTGTTGCAGTGGGTTATGTATCGAACATACCGTTTCTCGACAGATTTCAACCTGTGCACAGATGGCTTATAACTTTCAGACAGGCGTATCATGAATACACAAAAGCTCCGATGACTGTTGTCTGGGCTATGTTCCTGTCTGTTATTCCGCCGGTTTTACTCATATTTATCCATTGGTTTCTGACTTTGGGCCTTGGGTATAATGTAAGCCTCTGGTCATTTGTTCTGTTTATGCCTATTATCTCTGTTTTTTCACAGGTTCCCGTATCAATCAACGGCATTGGCGTTCAGGAGCTTTTATTTGTCCAGCTTTTCGGAATCCTCGGAATTGCGCCGGAAACCGCATTTTCAGTTTCAATTATGTCCCATGTGCTGAAAATGGGAGTTGGACTCATCGGCGGAGCTATCTTTATGCTGAGAAAAGACCACAGCATACCGGAAAAAGATGTGATTGAAGAGGAAGAAGAGGCTGCTCTGGCAGGGGAAAGCGGGAAATGAAGTGTTTTCTTCTGCTAATTCGGCGGCATTGGGACTGACGGGCTGGTAAACCCAATAACGGCAAGTATTCGCCAGCGATCGTAGGAGGAGTTTGCAACCCCGACGCGAACCCGCAGGTTCGCCCCAAAACAAACCAAAACGACAAACAACCTAAACAACGGTTTGCCCAGCTCCCGGAGGAAACTTTTTGAAAAAAGTTTCCTCGCGCCCACCCTGCGGGCAGGCACCCGCCATCCCAAAACTTTTGAATTGGGGGACCGACCAGGAACCGTGGGGTTAGAGAACGGGGGGGGAAATTCAGGTATAAAATCTTTACGACGGTTATCTTTTTACCTGATAAACAACAACTTCCGAGTTATCCTTCAGATAGGTTTTAACAAGGGTCATGCCGTTTTTTTCTGCAACCCGTCTTGAAGATGTATTTCCTGAATACATATACGAATAGATTTCAGGAAAGCTGAGGGTGTAGAAGGCATATTCCTTACAAGCCCGGGCGGCTTCGGTTGCGTATCCCAGACCGCAATAATCGGGCCGGATATGGTATCCGATTTCAGGGAGCGTTTCACCGTCAATCTGCTGATATGTTATACCACAGTCGCCAATAAGAAGGTTATTTTCTTTCAGAACCACTCCCCAGAGTCCAAAACCGAATTCTGCATATCTTGCGATATTTTTATTGATCCATTCTGCCACTTTTTCATCGGAAAATGGTTCAGGGTAGAATTTCATAGATTCAGGATCAGAAAGAACAGCTGCAAGAGCTGTTTTATCTTCGGGCACAAGTTCTCTAAGGAGAAGCCTTTTTGTGGTGATGAGGGTTTTCATAGCTATTTCTGATTGATCACTTCTCCGAGAACGCTTCTCAGTTCATCGATTTTGTATGGTTTCGGAAGGAATCCGCAGAAACCGTACTCCTTATATTCAGCCATAATCGGATCGTTGGAATACCCACTGGAAACAATACCCTTAACATCAGGGTCGATTTTCATTAATCTGTTCATTGTTTCTTTTCCGCCGACTCCTGCAGGAATGGTCAGGTCAAGGATTACTGCGGCATAGGGATTGCCTCTTTCCATTGAAGATTTATACATATTGACTGCCTCAAGTCCGTCTTTTGCCATATCAAATTCGTAACCGATAAATGTGAGCATACGGGCGGCTACGGTTCTGATGATTTCCTCATCATCCATCAGAAGAACCCTGCCTTTACCAACGATATGAGAGTCTTTGATTATTTCAGGCGAAGGCGCTTTTTCAGGTACTGCAGGCAGATAAAAATGGAATGCGGAGCCTTTTCCCACTTCCGATTCCACAGTGATATATCCATTGTGTTTTTTAATGATTGAATAACAGACAGCAAGGCCAATGCCGCTGCCTTTCTGTTTGGTGGTGAAGTATGGGTCAAAAATTTTGGGAAGAATTTTTTCCGGTATTCCTATTCCATGGTCTTTTATGTTGATTTTCACATATTTTCCGGGAGCAAGAGGCAGCATGTCCGCAGAATCCACTTTTATATTAGCTGCGCTTATCTCCACAAAACCGCCGTCGGGCATAGCCTGCTGGGAGTTCAGAACAAGATTGTTGAGAACTCTTGTAATCTGGCTTTCATCAGCTTCCACAGGCCAGAGATCGTGTTCGAGATCATATTTGCATTTGATATTGGATCCCATAAGGGCAAAGTTTGCAGAATCTTTAACGAGATCTTTGAGATAAGTAATCTTTTTAACCGGCATTCCGCCTTTGGCAAATGTAAGGAGCTGCTGAGCCATTCCCTTCGCTCTGAAGGATGCATTTTCCGCACCTTTGAGGTACCCGAAAATTCCATCGTTTTCATCAACGCCCAGTTTGGCAAGGGAAATATTGCCGATTATCGCTGTCAGTACATTATTGAAATCGTGGGCTATTCCGCCGGCAAGAACTCCAAGGGACTCCAGTTTCTGAATTTTGAGGATTTCTTCCTCAATTTTCCTTCTGAGGGTAATATCCCTGATAACGACCTGAACCGCAGGAAGTCCCTGATAGGATAATGGTGCAGCTGCCGCTTCCACATCCACCGGGGTTCCGTCCAGTTTTACTATGGTTTCCTCAGTGAAGGGAATGGTTCTTCCTTCTTCCAGTTCTATTTTGATTCTTTCCGCAACCAGTTCCTGACAGTCGGGATGAATTCGCTGCAGATAATCCTTGCCGATAATATCCTCACTCTTTTCAGCACCAAAAAGTTCCACCGCCCGTCTGTTTGCAAAAACAATATTACCTTTGCAATGAACAACGATAGCATCGGGAGAAAGTTCAACCAGTTGTCTGTATCGTTCCTCCGATTCCTCAACTTCTTCACGGAGTTTGACATTAGACATTTTGACCCGGTCATAGAGTTTTGCATTTTCGATAGCTATGGCGGCATGGTCTGCCAGAATAGAAAAGAAGAATTGGTCAATTTCACTGAAATCAGTGAGTTCATACCGGGCATCCACATAAAGGATGCCCAGTAAGTTTTCGTTAAAAATAATAGGCGAACACATAACGGATCGCAAATCCAGAAGCAGCATAGAGCTGGAGAAATCGCCGTCATCCTTACCATTTGAGCTGAAAATGGTAACATTTTTTCTTGACTGAACTGCCTGCCTGACAATAGAATGGGAAAAACCGGAATCATTCATTCTGTCGTCCACAAGAGGCATATTGAAGCTGACCGCATTTTCAAACTTGATTTCGCCTTCACTGTCCACCAGTGCGATGAAACCTCTTTCGGCACTGACAAGGCGGATAACTTCATCCAGAATGATACCGAGAATATTTTTAAGGCTGTCCAGAGAAATCATACGGTTTGTAACTTCTTTAAGCCGCATGAAGTCTTTTTTGTTGATGGCTTCCCACATCCGGTTGAGAACCTGATCAATCTTCTCGATAGCTTCGCTTTCAGAGAGATAAAGGAGGCTCACCATACGGGATAATCCAACAGTGTCGCCTGA
Organism: Bacillota bacterium; assembly: GCA_021287065.1. GTDB lineage: Bacteria > Vulcanimicrobiota > JAJTBE01 > JAJTBE01 > JAJTBE01 > JAJTBE01. The sequence continues at coordinate 16,029 of JAJTBE010000189.1, read as the reverse complement.
TTTCAGCAATTTTTTGGTTATCTGCTCTCCATTGACATAAACATGGTTGGCTGATTTGTTATCGACGACATAATAACTCTCGCCTTCCCTTACAAGGGTGGCGTGATGGCGGGAAACCTTAGATACCTCAAAAACGATATCATTGCTGGATTCTCTGCCAAGAGTATATTTTTCTTTTTTCAGTGGAATCTGCCTTATGATTTTCCCATCTTCAAACTGGATCAGTCGTTTCATATACTGCGTTTCCCCTTGGTCATCAAATATCTGCTTCGGTTGCGTCGAGTCCGACTTCTTCAGCATCGGTTTCTGATTTAGCTGATACGGCAATTGATTTCCTGATCTGGCGCTGCTGTATCTGTTCATCTTCTTCCGTCCTCGGTTCTGCTTCATCCCCCACTGTTTTGTCCAGTATTCCGGCGCTCTGTTTTACAGCTTTGGGAGCAGCCGGAGTTTCGGTTGTCTGCGCTTTCGATTCAAGCAGCGATGTAATTCTGCCTGCCTGAAATTTATTATCCAGTGAAAGGAACAGTTCTTTAGCCTGATTCAACAGAGCGAGTCCATCCTGAATCTGTGACATTTTCAGCCTGACAAGCCCCTGATTTTCCTTAATAAATGCTTCCTGAATGGGGTTTGTCTGTTCTTTTGCAATTTTCAGCGCTCTGTCAAGATGGCTCAGTGCTGAAGAATAATCTCCCTCAGATTCTGAAATGAGTGCTTTAAGGTGTTCAAACTGCATTTTGTAGAGAGGATTTTCAAGCTTGCCGGAATTCGCCAGAGCTGCTCCCTCTTCCGTCAAAGTGCGTGCTTCGTCTATTCTGCCGGTTTTAATAAGAAGTTCTGCCAGGAAAACATATCCTTCGAGGAGTGAATTATCTGTGCTGAGTTTTTCCAGGCGGAGGAATTCATTGAGATTCTCTTCTGCTTCTTTAAATTTACCTTCGATCAGTCTTAATCTTCCGCGGAAAAGATAAGCTAATCTCACCTGATAGGGGTCAGGGCTTGCCTGAACTCTTTCGATGTGGTTTTCGAGCTGGGAGAAATCTCCACGATGCAATGTTCCGTAGAGGTATGAGTGGGAAATCCAGCATTCGAACCAGTGGATTTTGCCCATATCGCTTGAAAGCTTGGAAGCTAATTCCTTCCATTCGAGGAGATCTTTGTATTTGCCGGAAAATGCAGCTCTTGCGCCTACGGAAGTGAGGGTATGCCAGTAAATGGTCATATCTGACTTTCCGGAAAGCATGAGCTGGTGGATTTTTTCGATATTGTCCATATTGACGGGCTGACCGGTGTAGGCTCTGGCTTTTTCCCTCCAGAACAGCGCCCATGAATAGGGTCCCCATGCTCCCTCCGGTATTTTATCAAGCTGGCTTTCAAATATTTCGATGGATTTCTGAGCATGGTTGAAAAGATCCATCTGATAACCCTGATACCAGTCGTTGAGGCAGACGCCTGCTCCGAAGAGGATAGCCCATGTGAGGGTTCCTTCTTCAACTTTACAGGTTTCGATGATCTCCGGCAAAATTCTGCGGGCAGCTTCATAATTGCTTGAAATGCTACTCGCTACGATATAGGACAGGGAAAGGGAGAATACTTTATCGGTGTTTTGTTCCGCCTTGTAGTGATCAATAGCCTTCTGGAGCCAGTCGAGGCATGTGATGGCGTCGATCCAGGCAGCACTGTTGAATACCGCAGCTTTTTCGTATATCTCAAAGAGAACTTTGTCTTTTTCCGGATAATCATCCAGTTTTTCGATAAATCTCACAGCATTTTTATAATGATCAAATGCTTCCCATTCTGCATTGTTGAGTTCCGCTTCCTTTGCGGCAAGAAGTGAATAATGAACCGCTTCCGAAGGACTGTCCGCTCTTGTGAAATGATAGGCTATGCGGGGGATCAGCCCTGCAACATCCCTGTCGGTAACGGATTCGAAGAATTTTGCCGCAGCAAGATGATAAGCTCTTCCCTTTTCGTGGGGAATGCTTGCATAAAGAGCAGTCTGTATTTTGTGGTGGGCAAATCTGAAAACTCCGGAGACCTGCACCATTACCTGATTATGCAGAAGTTCATCAACTGCACTGAACAGGTCTTCTTCGGAGCAGCCGGAAACAGCGAGCCAGTTTTCAAGGTCAAGATCTTCTCCCAGAACAGATGCTGCCTCAGCCAGATTCCGGGCTTCAGCCGACAGTTTTTCGATTCTGTGGATAAGCCTGTCCTCGATGGTTCCGGGGAGTTTTATTTCTGTGAAGCTTATAGGTTCTTTCCAGATATTGCCTGATCTGACCAGTTTTCCGTCTGTAATAAGATGGCGGAGAAGTTCGATCAGGTCGAAGACATTACCGCCGCTGTTATCGTAGGCAAAGTTGAGGAAATCAGAGGAAATTTCAGTAGGATAAAGCAGATGCTTCATCAGTTCCCCTGTCTGTTCGGGTGTAAAGGGCGCCAGTTCCATATATTCGCTGATATCTTCTTCCACAGTGTGCCAGATGGGTGAAGCTTTATCCACTTCGTTGCTTCTGAATCCGCCCACAAAGAGAACTCTGTAGGATGCATTGTCACGGAGAAGTTCATTCAGAATATTAAGACTCTTCAGATCCATCCACTGCAGATCGTCAAGGAAGATCACAAGTGGGGTTCCCGATGAAATGCTTTTCAGGAGGGATTTGAGATTTGCAGTAACTTCTTCGGTGCTCCGTTTTTCACCGGAAGCGGCATATTCCTCATCCCTGAAGCCTGAAAGCCAGGCAATAGCTTTATCGCAGACATCGATTTCATTTCCTTCGCACAGGGGGTGAAGCTGTTTTGCAAGGTTTTCAATCAGGCCGTAAATCCGGCTTCCTGCATATTGCGCCCCAACCATTACTGTTTCAACCTGTTCGAGCTGGGATATGGTTTTGAGTTCGTGGAGAAGTCTTGATTTGCCGATTCCTGCGGGAGCGCCTAAATATAATGTTCTGGGTTTTCCCTGAAGGAAATTATAGAAAATATCCCTGAAGCGTTCTGTTTCTTTATTTCTTCCGATGAGTTTGCTGCTGTAAAGATATCCATGCTTCTGTTCTGCGGTTTCGATACGAAGTTCGCCTTCCGTGAGATGGCGGAGATCTTCGAGAACTTCGGCGGCATTGCGGTATCGTTTGTCTTTTTCCTTGGCAAGGAGTTTTTTGATAATTTCGTTAAATGACGGAGGCACATCGGGCCTGAGAGTCATGAGATCGTCCGGTGATTTTCTGAGATGTCCCTTAATAATCTCACTTTTTGTCCCTGTAAAGGGTCTTTTTCCTGTGAGAATTTCGTATCCTATGATTCCCAGTGAGTAAAGGTCGGTAGTTTCATCAATAATGCCGCCTGTAAATACTTCAGGGGCGATATAATAGAATGTGCCGGAAATCTTTTCCGGTCCGGGGATGCCGAGCTGGCACATCAGACCGTAATCGAGAAGCTTAATAGATCCGTCTTCGAGCAGCTTAATATTGTCAGGTTTAAGATCTCTGTGAACATAAAGCCGAGAGTGAAGATATCCAAGAGCCTGGCATATACGGGCGAGAAGGTCCGCAGCCTGCTGCACCGGAACAGGTGAAAGACTGGAAAGATTTTTGCCGGGGATATATTCCATTACGATATACGGTGTTTTGTCCGGACTTGTGCCGTATTCATAAACTTTAATCATATTGGGATGCTCAAACTCCGACATAACGCGGAATTCGTTTTTAAATCTGAGCTGTGCAAGTGGAGAGTCGAGGAGGTATCTGTTTATTTCCTTCAGGGCGAGGGTTTGGTTTTTCACACTATCATGAACCCGAAAAACTCTCCCCATTCCTCCGCTTCCGATTTCTTCCTGAACTTCATAGCGTTTCCCAAATGCAAATTTGTCTTCACCTATCATATTCTTTTCCCCTTTATTGAAATTTGAATGTAAATACAACAATTTCTGCGACGTTTTATATTATACCCGTTTGCCGGAAGATTCCGGCTTTATATACCGTGAATTCATGATCATTTCAAATCACGAAAAAAACGGCATGGCAAATCCCTTAATAACCATATAATATTTAAGAATATTGAAATGACAGACAGGATCCCTGTTTTATCATGAGCTGATAATCCTGTAACTCTGATTGAACGATTCCATGAAAACTTTTTTTATCTTTGTTCCTGTAGTAAATCTACAACGGAGCATATTATTTCCCTTCTTTAAATCAGAGGGTTCATTAAAATTGTTCCGTCAGGCGGTTGGAAGCCTGAATTCGAATGTTGTGCCGCATCCCGGTTCTGATTTCACATCTATGGTTCCCCCCTGCATTTCAACCAGCTTTCTGGTGATGTACAAGCCCAGACCTGACCCTTTCTTTCTTCCGTCCGCTCTTGTAAATCTTTTGAATACATTGGGCATAAAATCAGCGGGAATCCCGGGACCGTTATCAGTAAATGAAATATCCACATAATCGCCGTTTCGTCTGGCGCTGATGGAAATTTTTCCGTTTGTGCCAACAAATTTGATGGAATTTGACATAAGATTGAAAATTATCTGTCTGATTTTGACCAGATCGCCATATACAAAGATGTTATTTTCTATATCCGTCTTTATTTCGATTTCTTTATCCGCTGCATAGTTAAAATACATCTTAATCATATTGCCAACAATTTCATTGAGACTGTATTTTGCAGGGAAAAATTTTGCATTTCCAGATTTCTGCCGGGCGTCTTCAAGAAGATTTTCGAGCAAGCCTATGGATGTCTGGGAAAGAAGTTCGATGGAATTTGTAATTTTCGGCAGCTCAGTTATATCAAAGTCCTTCTCTTTCATCAGACCTGCATAGCTTGAAATAACAGAGAGGGGAGTCCGCAAATCATGATAAAGAACCGAGAGCATATCTTCTCTTGAAGATTCAAGCTCCCGCTCACGGGTGATGTCCCGGAAAACATAAATTGTTCCGCTTGAGTTACTATTTTCGGATATTTCGTTTACACTCAAAGCCACCGGAAGTTCAAGGCTGTTTTTTCTGATCAGTTTGCATTCTGTGGTTTTTCCCGTAAGTCTTGCCGATGAACCTGCATCTTCGAAGGGATGGAAAAATTTATTGTCGATAAATTGTCTGTCTTTGCCCAGCAAATCTTTTGATTCATAACCGCTCATTGTAGTAACAGTCGGGTTCATATGTATTACATTGCCGTTTCTGTTGCAGAAAAACACACCATAGGGAATATTATTAAAAATAGTACTAATCAGGGTTTCGTATCTGATTATTTCCTTTATAAAACCAAGAACAAGACTTGCTCCAAGCCCTAAAAGCAGAATAATGAAAAACGCTACAATTCTGCACTGAACATCGAACAAAAAATTTCCGCTATGGCTTGAAGTGAGAAAAAGAACCGAGAGAGTCAGAACCCCGGCAGTAAGGGAAGCAGTCAGTGAGGACCTGATATTGGCGTAAAGGCTTATCAGGAGAACGGGAAGGATATAATAAACATAGGAATAGTCGTCACGATAAAGGCAAATATCCACGACGGCAATTACAACAAACATAGCAACTGAAACCGCAAAAAAAAGCTTTCTTTTTACGATAAGAAAATCCCTGACTGTTTTAATTTGTGCAACTATGCCGCTATTCTGTCCAAACAAGCAATAACCCCATTCAAACAGGCATTGGCATCAGGGCGGATATAAGGGTTAAGGAAAAAACTGATTATCATCCGGCAGAATCCCTTATAAACCTTTGTGAAGCCCTGTTTCTACCGCCTTATAATTTGCAGGTTTATTCATTTCGATAAAAAAAAACCCTTTTAAAATCAAAGGTTTTTTCATACCGCTCCAAACAGATTTTCAAGATAATTGTACATTTCCTTATCTTCCCGTTGCAGCTTTTCCCGTCCGTCTTCACGGAAGTAAGCTTCCACCGACTCAGCGAAATACTCCTGCGGGTTTGTTCCTGCATAGTCTGAAACCAGCCCCTCCCTGTCCTTTCTGAACATATTCCATAGCTGGACGGAGAGAGGAAGTCTTCTCTGATGTCTTTCCGAGAAAGTATGGTCGTAGGCATGGCCAAATTCGTGTATTGCTGTGGAACGGCGCTGGCCTATGTTTTCCTCGCCTATCACCATAAGTCTGCGGCTGTTGTCGTAAAGACCGCGTACAACTTCCCACGGGCGGCCGTCAAAGGTTCTCTCACCCTGGGAAACAACGGTCATACCCTTGATTTTAATCTGGGGAAGGGTCATATTGCGGGGAAGGATAATGATCTTAACACCGAAGGTTTTTACAGTTTCGATAATGGATTCTCCCATAACTTCAAGTTCTTTTATGAGAGTTCGTTTGATTTCCTCACTGGGAGTAAAGACAACCATTCTGTCGATTAATTCCCTTGTTCGGGTCCAGGTTCCGCCTCCTGCACCGCCCCGGATTTTTCCGCTTCCGAGGGGTATAATAAACTGGTTGGGTGAAGCAGGAGTGCCTTGCTGTTTTTTCTTTTTTTTCTTTCTGGCGGGATCGTCTTCGTCCTCTTCTTCTTCCTCACCATAGACAAGATCCCGGAGTTCCCTGAAAGAATAGATAAGCTCCTTCATTCTCTTGTTTTCAAGAAATTTGGCAAGTTCAGGAGAGTCCTTACCGTATTTTTTGAGAATCCGCATAAACTCCTGAGCTTCAGGAGACAGGGCAACCATATCCTTCGTAAGATTCTGGACATTTGCCGCCGGATCCTCGGTTTCCCTGAAAACATTGGGTTTTACAGAGCGCGCATGATCACGCTGCGAAACCTGCAGATATTTGGCATCGTAAATATTGAATCCGGGACCCTGTATTTCCAAAAAAAACACCTTCTGTCAGCAGTTTGGAGCTATAATAATTATATCCTAATTATTCTTTAAAGACAATAACATAAATCATAGCTAAAAAGTTCAGAAGTTTTCACAATAATTTTGCAGGGTCATGCGTTATTTTACCAGAGAGGTTGAAATGGAAAAACCCGACGACGCATTAATAGAAGAATACAGACAAGGCAGCATCCAGGCACTGGGCTGCATTTATGACAGATACTCAAAACCTCTTATGGGTTATCTCTTGAGATTGCTCGGCAACAGGGATGAAGCTGAAGATTTGTTACAGGAGACTTTTTGCAGACTGGTTGAAAAACTCGACTACTATCAGGCAAGAGGTCAGTTTAAAGCTTATATCTATCGGCTCGCCCACAACCTTGCCATAGATTTTGTCAGGAGACGAAAGTTTGTGGAACATCCTGCATTTTCTGAAAACCAGACAGAAGCCCTTGAACAACTGCTTGCGGGCCAAAATCCCAATATCGCAAATCCTTTCCCCAATCCGGAAGAAGAAGCCCAGAAGCAGCAGGCTATAGAAAGGCTTGTAATGGCCGTGAAACAGCTTCCTGAAGAGCAGAAGCAGGTTGTTGCCATGAAGCATTATTCGGGACTGAGTTTCAAGGAAATAGCGGAAGTTCTCGGAATACCCCTGAATACAGCCCTTGGCAGAATGCACTATGCAATAAAGAATTTAAGAAAACTCCTGTCGGAGTGGATTTAGAAAGGAGGAGCCAAAATGCACGAAACAGATTTTAAAAATCTGAGCGTTCTGTATCTTTACGGCGAACTTACAGGGCATAAAAAGAAACTGTTTGAAGAACACATCGCCGGTTGTGAAGGATGCAGAAAAGAACTGGAGGAAATGAAAGAAACTCTTGGACTTTTAAACACACTGCCTCCGGAAGATCCGGCTCCTGAACTGCGCAGGATTGTCCTTGAGAAAGCGATTTCCTACAGAGACAGAAGGAAGAGTCCCTTCGAACAGTTGTCCTTCTCTCTTTTCAGGTTCAGAAAAATCCTCAGGGTTGGTCTTGCTATGCTGATGTTGTTTGCCGGTATGTTTATGATAATAAGTTTTGTCATGAATGAAAACAAACCGGATACCGCCGGAAAAACACCAACAGCAGTCACAGTAAATAAAGAAAATGACACAGTGGCAACGGCAGCGGACATTGCCAGCGGCATAGATACAGTGCAGAACCGGCTGAAAAGCGCAGAACTTGAAAGCTTGGGCGCATCGGACATCGCTGACCTGAATGTAAACGGAAACTACGGAAGCAGGTTGTATCCACAGTTTGCAGATGCAAGCAACTATGGAGAATACATGAACCTGAAGTCCGAAGCGGATGATATTGTAAAAATGATGAGTTCATACTAACAGCCGGAAAGGAGATCTGTTATGAAAAATTTAAAACCAGCTATAACCGCAGCAATTATAATTGCTGTGTTCATAATCGGCGCCGTCGCTATGGCGCAGTTCAATAAAATGGAAAAACAGAAAACACTTGCAGCGGAAAGTGTAACCGTTACCGCTGCAGAAAAAGGTCCGATAGATCCCCCCGAGGCAATGCTGCCTCCCGGAGGAGGGCCTGACAGCAGTCTGTCCGGTGGTCCCGGAAGCTTATCCGGCGGACCCGGCAGCTTACCCGGCGGACCCGTGGGAATAACAGGCGGTCCCGGCGGAATGAGGGGACCCGGTTCAGGACCCATGGGAAGTTCATCCAGACCCGGATTTCTTGAGCCTGTGAGCAGTGATGATATTAAGGAATTTGAAACCTGGATGAAAAAAGAAGATCCTCAGGGATATGCCGAAATTCAGGACCTCAAAACCGTTAAACCTATGGAGTATGGAAGAATCGTATTTGAATTCACCAGAAACATGCGCCTGATGAAAATGCTGGAAAAGAGAGACCCCGAAGCATATAAGGGCCTCAAGGATGAAATGGTTTACGACCTGAAACTCCGCAAACTGTGCAGAGAATACAGGGAAGCAGGCAATGACGGCAAGAAAGCCCAGATTAAGACCGAGCTGAATGAAACCCTCGATAAGCTTTTTGACATCAGAACAGCCAACAGACAGCGTGAAATCGGAAAGCTGGATGAAAAAGTGAAAGAACTCAGGGGACTTCTGGAAAAACGGAAAAGCAACAAGAAACTAATAGTTGAAAGAAAGCTGCAGGAAGTAACCGGCAGCAGCGACGGACTGGAGTGGTAATCCCCCGGAGGGATTTAGTCTGCACAGGGAGCCGTCTGAAAAGTATCACATCAGGCAGGGAATACTTTCCAGAGAGGCTCCTTTTGTATTATTCCTAAAATAATTATTATTTTATCAGGAAATTTAGGTTTTTTGGATAATATACAGGGTAAAATTCAGGTGGAGATAATTTCTATCATTATGTCAAACAATAAACTTAAAACAGCAATCTTTTTATTTATAATGTCGGTTTTTCTTATTCCCGCAGGTTTTAAACCGGTATGGGCAGGGTATCCGGGAGTGGAGAAAACCGTAGTTGATGCAGTGGACAGAGTTGAACCTGCAGTTGTAAACATAAAAACAGTATGGAGTTCATACGGTTCCTCAAGGGAAAGCACCGGTTCCGGAGTTATCATAACACGCTCCGGCTGGGTTATCACAAACGCACATGTCATTCGAAACGCAGCAAAGATCTATGTTTTTCTCAGTGACGGCAGAAAATTTCAGGCTGTTTCCTGGAAAGCGGACCCCAGAGAAGACATTGCAGTTGTTAAAATCGATGGTTCAAACCTCCCCGTTGCGTCCATAGGCAATTCATCAGGCTTAAAAAAAGGACAGCTCGCCATCGCAATAGGCAATCCCTGGAAGTTTAATTCCACAGTTACCGTAGGATGTATCAGCGGAATGGGAAGAAATCTTTCAGCGGGAACCAGTGAATTTTCAATAAGTTACAGAGACCTTATCCAGACGGATGCAGCTATTAATCCGGGAAATTCCGGCGGCGCTCTGGCTAATTCGTCCGGACAGGTGATTGGCATAAATACTCTTGTTTATACGGGCAGAAGCGGAGAACTGGCACAGGGGCTTAGTTTTGCCATTCCCATTAACAATGCAATGAAAGTTGCCAACAGACTGATGACCGGAAAAGGCGGAACACAGATGAAACCCTGGCTGGGAGTTCAGGTAAGTGAAATTACGCCGGACATGAGCCTTGGGGTAAAACATGGAGTGGTAATAATCAATTTCCCGCCGGATTCGCCTGCAAGAGATGCCGGTTTAAGACCCGGAGATGTGATAATTTCCATAAATCAGGTTCCGGTAACAAAAGTAGAAGATGTTCAGAAAGCTATATTCAACTATAAACCCGGAGATACGGTGCAGATTGTCGTTTCAAGACAGGGACGCAAACTCAGGGCAATAGTAAAACTTGAAGGGATGAGGCAGTAATTATGGATCCGACTTCAGAAAAAGTATTAAACGCTGAATTGTGGGAAATGCATTTAACCCGTCAGTTCGGATGGACAAAAAAGCTCAGACATCAGATTTACCGCAAGGTAAATATGAAAAATCAGAAAAAAGTTCTTGATGTGGGCTGCGGAATAGGTCTGATTTCAAGAGAAATTTTCGGAATGGGTGTGCCGGAAGTCCATGGAATTGATCTCAATCCCGAGCTTATAAAAAAGGCAAAGGAAAAGTTTCCAGAAGGCCACTTTAAAATCGGAAATGCCGAAGCTCTGCCCTATGAGGACGACACTTTCGATTGTGTTACCTGCCACTTTGTCCTGATGTGGGTCAGAAATCCATATAAGGCTGTTTCAGAAATGAAAAGAGTGGTTAAGCCCGGCGGATGGATTATTTGTGCCTCAGAACCAGATTATGGCGCAAAAATCGACTACCCCGACGAATTCAACGCTGCAGATGCCACAACCAGAGCAATAAGAAACGAAGGAGCAGATCCTTTCTTCGGAAGAAAACTGAAAGCGGTTATGTCCAGTCAGGGACTTAAACCAAAAATGGGAATATCTGCGGATCTATGGGATGACAAAACCATGAGGCGTGAATTTGAACATGTATGGAAATTTTCGGAAATGACCGCCAAAGGCACTATGATGAAAAACTGGGCAAAATCAGTAAGAAAAAGAGATGAAGAGGCGCTTGAACAGGGTACAAGAATAACGCTGCTGCCTCTTTTCTGGGGAATAGCGAAAAAATAGCAGGTATGCAGATATGTTCAATTTAAGGGAGAAGCTGGAACAGGCTCTTCTGATATGCCGGAACGAGTGGAATTCACTCCTCTGGCTTATTCTGGTTCACTTTGTAACCACATCAGGCTCTATTGCCGCATTTTCAGGGGTTAATGCACTTTTCATAAAAAGCGCGGGTATAGACAAACTGCCTGTGGCCTTTATTATTGCTTCTTTGGTTATGATCCCTTACTTTCTGCTTTATCTGTATATGGAAAATAAATTCTCCAGAAAAGGCATACTTACGGGAAGTTTTATAGCATACGGAATTGCAGCCCTTGTTTCGGGACTGCTCCTGCGAAACTATCAGGGGCATGAAAATATTATAATAGCCGTTTTTGTTATGGGAATATGCATTCTGATGCTTGTCAACTTTCAGTATTGGTCCCTTGCCAATCTCATTTATCATCCCCGTCAGGGAAAAAGACTGTTCCCCCTTCTGGGCCTCGGCGGAACAATCGGCGCCATCCTCACAGGTTTTTCAATTCAGCTTCTTGTAGAAAAAGTGGGCGTGGTTAATCTGATTTACTACTGGAGCGCATCATTCTTCGTATCTGCTGTTCTCATCCATACAATGTTTAAAAAATCGGTTATCACAACATCAGAAACGCGGAAAAAAGTAAAGATAAGATCAATCGCAACCGCAGCACTCCGTATATTCAGACATATTCCAATTCTCAAGCTTCTCATCGCCATACATTTTCTGGTTTCTTTTGTTTCGATGTATCTTTTCATTGAATTTTCAAATGCTGTGGGGGATTCCATCCCGTCAGGAGCGGGTTTTGAAAACCATTATGCAGAATATCTGGGGGTTTTCAACGGAGCCTTATATCTTGCGGTGCTTCTCGGATACCAGCTCTTTTTTACAAGCAGAATCGTTACGGGCCTCGGCATTATACGCACTTTATATCTTCAGCCTGCCCTGATAGCTGTTCCGCTGATATTTGCGGTTGTTTACGGAAATTCACCTCTTCCCCTTTTAGCAGCTTACTTCATAAATGTTCTCTGCCTTGCCACATTCTTCAAAACAGCCAGCGAAACCATATACGGTTCGATCCCTGAAAAGAACCGGGACGAAGCTATGAGCTTCACAAAAATTATCATTACCCCTTTGTCCATCGGTTTGTCAGGTTTGCTTCTGATGTGGCTTGTAAGGATATTTCCGGTTAATTTTGCCCCAATCATCAATTACGCAATGTTTGCCATACTCGCTCTCTGGGTTTATCTGATTTGGAATCTCAGAGGGCAGTTTGTGGAAAGTCTTTTTAACAACTTTTCAGTGGGCGGGGGAAAAGGGAGCTTCGAGTCCCTCCTTTCCCTTGCAAATCTGAAAAGCCAGTCGGCTGTTGAAATTCTGAGAAGAACAATAAAAGGAGGCAGCGAATCCACAAGAATTTTCGCTCTGGAAGTAGCAGGAGAGATGAAGCTTGAACTTCTCAGAGATGATATTGTTGAACTTCTTGAAAACGACAACCCCAAGGTAAGGCATGCCGCCATTGATGCTCTTGGAGATATAGGCGGCAAGGAAATATATCCCAAGCTTATGAAAATTTACAAAGCTCAGCTTCCTCAGGACAGGCTTTTTATACTCGAAAATCTGCTGAAGATCGACCCGTGGACTTTTGAAATCAACGCTCCCCTTCTTCTCCCTGAAGAAGAAGATATGGTTGCCGGATTTCTTCTTGCGCATATATGGAAAAAAAGAAACCTCAATGTGGAGCAGCAAGCCCGCCTTCAGAAACTTTTTTCATCTGATGTGGAAAAAGCGAGGGTTTTTGCGGCAAGATGCCTTTCGATGGATAAAGACGGAAAATTCAAATGGGACCTCGCCCAGCTTCTCAAAGACCCGTCGCCGGATGTTCTTAAGGAAGCTGCTGCCTCAGCGGGTATTCTTAAAGCTGAAGAAACAATCCCCAATCTGATTGAACTTCTCGAACACCCTGATGAGGAAGTGGTTGCTATTGCAGGAGAAAGTCTTATAAAAGCAGGTAAATCAGCAGCAGATGCTGTCAGAGAAAGTATTGTTGATGACGATCCGCCCCTTCTCAACGAAACAAAATTAAACATAATAGTAAAAATCGGAGGCCACTGGGAGCTGGATTATCTGATTCAGTGTGCAGAAACAATGCCCCCGGAAGTCATTGATTCTTCTTTTGTCCATATTGCCCGTGTTTTTCCGAAGGATCGCAAGCTTACAAGAGAACAGCAAAAAGCGGTTCAGGAAATGGTTGATGCAACTGAATTACAGATTCTCGACTATCTCAGGGCAGCGTGTTCCCTTTTGTCATACGGTGATTATGTATTAAGCGGCACATTGTCTGCTTTGCTGACCGACAGAATAATAAGCCTGAAGAAAATAATCCTTTGCGGGCTGCACCTGCTTAACCCAGAGGAACGCATACTTAAAATTATGGAAAATATATTCTCAGGAGACATCCGCAAGAAAAACATCGCAGTGGAAGCCCTTGAGAATGTCCTTCCCGCAGGCTACAGAAAAACCATTATCCCCCTTTTCGACAAAGATACACTTCATGACGAAATAACCTGCGTAAGGGAACTATTTGATGAAAAAGATCAAAAATCAGAAGAAATACTGAAAATAATAAATAAAAGTCCGGATGAATGGCTGAAAGCGTGGATCTACCTTGCCGCAGGAAAACTTGGGTTGAAATCGTGGAAAGAAGAACTTGAATTCTACGCAATCAGCGAAAACAAACTGATAGCAGAACACGCAAGTCTTGGATTAAAACACCTGACAAAGGAATAAGGATAAAACCGGTCAGATAACCGTTGTGCAGAAAAAGGAATATACGACTCTTCTCAGAATTTTCTTTATATCCTAATGCTTACAGGGAAGAATAACATTGCAGAACACCATCAGGAATTCCATTGAACAGGCTCAGCAGATTTATATGGGGCTGACCTGTATGATCCCGCAGATTGAAAATGCCGCCCAAATTATCACAAAAAGGCTGCTATCAGGCGGGAAGCTTATAGTTATGGGCAACGGAGGCTCTGCTGCCGATGCTCAGCATATTACCGCAGAACTGGTCGGAAGGTTTGAAACAGATCACAAGCCTATTCCGGCTATAGCAATTACTACAAATTCGTCTATTCTTACGGCAGTGTCAAATGATTTTGGGTTTGATGATGTATTTCTCCGGCAGGTAAAAGCTTTTGCAAAACCGGAAGATGTAATACTTGCCATCAGCACATCAGGAACATCCCCAAATATCAACAAAGCTGTGGAATTCGCAAAATCTGCAGGAGCCGCCATAATCGGACTTTCGGGAAAAGACGGCGGGCATCTGAAGGATTTATGCGATGAGTGCCTTATTATATCTTCAGGCAGAACTTGCCGGATTCAGGAAGCACATATCCTGATAGGGCATATTCTCTGCGAGCTTATCGAATTAAACATGCCTCAGTAAAACGCAGTGGCTGCTCCACTGTTTTCCGTAAATTCTCAATTTTACATCAGGGGGTAATTATCAATGAAGGACATTAAACTGGGACTGCTTCTGGGCAATGAAATATCCATGCCGGACGCTCTGGAAGGGCTTCTGAAAAAGCTCAATCTCAAAATCGAACACGAAGGCGAAACTTATACTTTTGATACTGAAAGAATAACAATAGAGCCTTTTAATATCAGATACAAACCCAATTACAATCTTGTAGTGGAAAGAGTAAGCCACTGGCACACAAACCCAAGGGAATGGCTCAAGAAGATTCTTCTCGACGGTGTTTATGTTGTCAACAATCCCTTTACATTCCAGTCAATCGAAAAGCACACCGGTTTCTGCATGCTCGCCAAGCTGGGCGTCAACATACCCGACACATGGCTTCTTCCCCAGAAAGATCAGAGTGATCTTCTGCAGGAAGCTCTGGAGCTTTACAGCAAACTCTTTGATCTTGAAGAGATTGCAGAAAGCATCGGATATCCCATCTATATGAAACCCTACGACGGCGGCGGCTGGGTAGGCGTAAAGAAAATCAACAATCTTGAGGAGCTTCACAAAGCTTTTGACGAATCAGGCAAGAGAATGCAGCACCTGCAGAAAGGTATTGAACACGACAAGTTCTGCCGCGCTCTCAATATCGGACCCCAGATTCTGCCTATGCAGTACGAACCCAAGAACCCCCTCCATCAGCGTTATGTTATTAACTTTGATTATCTCACACCAAAGGAAGGCAACGAAATGGTTAAACTGACCAAACTGGTCGGAGCCATATTCGGATGGGAATACAATTCCTGTGAAGTCGCCATCGATAAAGAAACTCTTTATCCCGTGGACTTCTGCAACGCAGTGCCCGACAGCTCGTTTATGTCGCTGCATTTCTACTTCCCGTGGATTATCAAAGCTCTAATCCGCTGGACAACATTCTGCAGCGTTACCGGCAGAAAATTCCGTTTTGACCTCAACTGGCAGAAGTATCTTGATGTGGCTGAAAGCGCCATCAGCTATGAGGAAAAACTGGATAAATATATGGAAATCGCCGATGATTATTTCGAAACCGAAAAATTCGAGGAATTCTGCGCCAAACATCTGTCACACCTTGATGAAGCTGCTTATGAATTCTTCACATCAGAAGAGATGAATAAAATCATCGAAAGAAAGATCCGCAAGAAATTCCCGGAACACGAATTCGACGAGTTCACATCCCACTACAAGGGAATCAGGGATTTCTGGGCAAAATGCGAACACGACAAAATGAAAGCAACCGTTTAATTGCAGTTGTTTTAACAGATATAAACAGGCAGGCGGAAATGTCTGCCTGTTTTGTTTTTCGGAGAAAAACTCCCGGAGCCCGGGAACGGGGGGGATTTGGACCGACGGGGGTTGGGGGCAGGCGGGGGGGTGCGAGCCGGGGGGTGTTGTCCGGGGGTTGTGGTTATCGAGTTTACTGGCGGTTGGCGGGGGGGGTGGGGGCAGGCGGGGGGGTTGCGATCCGGCAGTTGTTGTCCGGGGGTTGTGGTTATCGAGTTTGCTGGCGGTT
>JAJTBE010000186.1 GCA_021287065.1 Bacillota bacterium | reverse complement strand
CTAATTCAGTGGCATTGGGTTGTGGGGGCTGGCGGTTGTCGGTGGTTTTGGGGATCGGGGGACAGGCGGGATGCCTACGATTTGGCAGTCATTGGCGAAATATTGTGGTTATGAGGATTGCTGGCGGTTGGCCAGAGGATGTTGCGGGAGAGCACATTGGCTCTCCCCTACAGGAATTCCTATATCGATTGAAAATTGTGCCGGTATGTCAGCTCCCAGAGAAAACTTTTTTGAAAAAAGTTTCCTCCGGACCTCCATCCAAAAACTTTTGGAATTGGGGACCGGGACGGGAGATCAGGGGACCGACCGGGGGACCGTGGGGTTGGGGACCGTCAGAGGGAACCACGCTTTTTTAAAAAAGCGAGGTTGCCCTCCGAACCTCCCTCCTTGAAAAACAGGAGTATTGGACTGGGGATTTGAGTGGTTTTTGCTAATTCAGTGGCATTGGGACCGACCGGGGGACCGTTGGGGTTGGGGACCGTCAGAGGGAACCACGCTTTTTTAAAAAAGCGAGGTTGCCCTCCGGACCTCCCTCCTTGAAAAACAGGAGTATTGGGTTGGGGATTTGAGTGGTTTTTGCTAATTCAGTGGCATTGCCTCCTGACCTCCCTCCTTGAAAAACAGGAGTATTGGGCTGGGAGTTTGAGTGAATTATTGTAAAAAAAAAAGAGGCTTTCCCTGTTGAGAAAGCCTCTTTTTTTGGGGGGTTATAGTTCCACGAATACTGGCGGGAGATTTCCGACGGTTATTTTTATTTTTGCCTTTTCAGATTCCCTTGTGAAAGATGTAAAGGCAAGTCCGTTAAATTTTGTGATTACTGACGAAGAGGAGAAAGATCCTTTTCCATCTGCAAGTTCAAACTTTACTGTTCTTCCCTTCAGGGAGTTTTTATCGGCATCTCTTACAAGAGCTTTTATGATATAAGTTTTGTCCGGTGCAGGGGTTGAATAGACTTTGGAATCGGTTTTTGTTTCGTTTTTACCGTTACCGTTTCCGGGAGATGATGAAGCTGACGGGCTGGGGGAAGGTGATGATGTTGTTTCATCAAAATCGCTGCCGTTATTCTTTTGGTCTGTGTTGTTGTTATCCTCATCATCATCCTGATCATCAGTTTCGCTGCAGTTTAGCTGTTTTGCTCCATTGCCGTCTGCAGGACAGGACATAACAAGAAGGCTTGCAGGATCACCTTCCATCAGTTTTACGGGTATGAATTTCTGGATAGGTCCGCATTCCAGTTTGATTGTATAGTTGCCGGGTGCTCTTACTGACCGGACTTTGATTGTGAGCATTCCGTTCTGGGTGTAGTAGTATTTTTTATCAAAAAGGCCAAGGCCTGATGTTACGGATACCGGGGTTTTATCAGGAACCGGGTTCTCTTTTTTGTCGCATACTATGACTTTCAGATTCATTACAGTTTTTCCGTCTGCAGGAAGGATAAGGGACTGGGGATCTGTAGCCAGGTAGTATGGTGAAATAATGGGGCTTTTATCATAGATTAGTATTCCGTTGGCTACAGGCCTCTGATAGGGGCTGTGGCCCGGTGCTTTGCTTACCAGATAACCCATTACCGACATGGAGGTTGAGCCTCCTCCGTCGAGGTTTGTAGCTTCGTGAATTTTTCTTGACTGGAGATATGCAGCTGCTTCTTCCAGCTTTAACCCGTCGCTGTGGTTGTTTCTGAAGCTTGAGAAGGTGAACATACCTATTTTTCCGTCGGGGGTTATACCGATGGCTGTACGGCCTGTGCGGCGGGTTATATCATTGCCGCCTTTGCCAAGACCTTCTTCTCTGGCATTCACATTGGGTTTGCCTCTTGAAAGGAGCCTTGGTCCTCCTCCTACTGCCATTTTTACTGATTTATACTGTTTACCCTGTTTATTGACAATCTGGCCGTTTTTATCGAGGAGTCTGTCGAACCATACCTGTCCGTCGTCGCTCATTGCAAAGGCAGTGCGGGGTGGTCTCTTTTTTACGGATGAAGCTTTGATTTTTCCATCAATAACAACAAGACCGAGATTGCTTCCTCCGCCGAAGTATCCTCCGTTTATACCGACGATGGCGCCGGTTCTTTTTACCATCGCATCTATTCTTTCAGCACTTTTTCCGCTGTTGCCTGCAAGTTCCACATCGATTTTTACATCGGGTGATTTGGGATCAACAAAGACTTCGTTGATAAGGATGAATTTGCCGTTCATGGCTCGTTCATTCTGAAGCCAGAGTATGTTTTTTGTGATATGAAACTGAACGAAATTGTTGCAGTCTCTGTGGATGTCGAGGACAATCCGTTCAGGATTTTTTAATGTGAAAATATTGACATTGTCGATGGGAATACCGTATTTCAGTTTTATTCTCATCCTTGCCTGTCTGAAATTATACTGACTGAAGGTGCAGCCTGCGATAAGGGGGTCGGCGGGGCAAGTCTGTTTTGCAGCCTGTGTAACTTCCGCATCAAAGATATCAAGGTAAACTCTTGATGAATCTTTAATTGAATAAAGATCGTAGTCGCATTTTTTCGAAAGATCAATGACTATCCGCATACCATCTTTCGATCTGCCATATCGGATGTTTGTAATTTTTGCATTTTCCGCGCTGTTTTCATTTTGTGCATAACTGACGGGTGCAAATGCACTTACCAGAAATAGCGTTAGAAATAAGAATACCGTGAGTCTGGGATTAAACGACATTAAAACCACCTTAACCATATTATTGATAATCCTGTGTTCTTTTTATTGTTTATATTTTCCTCTTCTTACTTTAACATGAATTGGCGGGATGATCAGATGTTTTGCAGGACTGTTGGAGATTATGGGGAATAAGCAGGAAATTTTATTTATCCCTTCAGAAGGAAGTCTTAGCAAAATGGCGGCAGAAAGAAGTTCGAACATAGTGATTCTCGGAGGCGGCGCTGCAGGTATATCCGCAGCATACGAGCTTACGAGAAACGAGTATAAAAGCACAACCCTGGAACGCTGGAAAAAAGTGGGCGGTCTTGCAAAAACCCTCGATTACGGGGAATGGAGAAGCGATATTGGTCCCCATCGGTTTTTCAGTAAAAACCAGTTTCTTTATGATATGATCGAAGAGGTTCTTAAAGAAGACTGGATTCTGGTTAACCGGTTCACCAGATTCTATATTCAGGGCAAATTCTATATGTATCCGGTTCAGATGGGCGAAGCTCTGAAAAATATGGGTATTTTTAAAGCTGGTTTTGCCTTTCTCGATTATCTGATTTCGAGGATAAGAAAAAAACTTCTCAATCCGCCTGTCAGAAATTTTGAAGATTTCGCAGTGCTTGAATTCGGAAGAGCACTTGCCGAGCTTAATATGCTCAACTACACGGAAAAGATTTGGGGGCTTCCCTGCAAAGAGATTTCTGCGGAATGGGGAACCCAGCGTATTCACGGTCTTTCCCTTATGGCTATTATTATGAAGGCTCTCTTTAAGGGTAATGATGGTCCCAAAACACTGGTTGATACATTCTATTATCCTGAGAAGGGTGCAAGCCAGACTTATGAAGTGATGGCGGAGAATGTAGAGAAAAAGGGTTCCGTAATTCATACCAATTCTGATATCTGTGAAATTCACCATCAGGATGGAAAGATTACGGCGGTTGTTGTGGCAAAATCCGACGGAACCCGTGAAAAGCATCCCTGCGACTTCTGTATTTCCTCAATACCAATCACAGAAGTGGTCAATATGCTTAGGCCGGCTGCACCTCAGGAACTGATTGACGCTGTTAAGATTCTGAAATACCGTTATCAGGTATATCTGTTTATGAAAATAAACAAGGAAAGAGTCAGTAAAGACAACTGGATATATTTCCCTGATACGGAGATACCCTTCGGAAGAATACACGAGCCTAAGAATTTCAGTGTTTCGATGGCTCCGAAGGATAAGACATCCCTTTGGGTCGAACATTTTGTTTTCCCTGACGATCCCCGCTGGAATGCTTCTGCAGACGACCTTTACGAACAGACTATCGAGTGGCTTGAAAAGCTGAATTTCGTGAAACGCAGCGAAGTTCTTGAGTATTATAAACACAGGGAAGATTTTGTATATCCCGTTTATGATCTGGTTTATTCGAAGCCTCTGCAGGTTATCAAAGATTATCTTAAGACATTCTCCAACCTGCAGCTTATAGGCAGAGCCGGCAGATTCCGTTATAACAATCAGGATCACTCGATCGAAACCGGAGTTCTGGCAGCACGCAACATCATTGAAAACGGCGATTATGACCTTGATAAAGTTGGTGCTGAACAGGAATACTTTGAGAAGGGCTACCTTAAGACCGAGAAAGGTTATTTTAAGGCAGATAATGAAACTCAGAGAGATAACGCTTCTGATCCCGGTAAGAAGAACTAAAGACGGAAAACTAACGGAAAATTAACTGAAAACAATAAAGCCTGATGCTTGTGCATCAGGCTTTAAAAATTTATATGTATAGATTCCGGTCACAGTTTAGAGTAACTCCTCTACTCCATTTTTACCTTTAATTCGATATTTGGCAGTTATTCCCAGTTCAAAGGAAGCATTCATTCTCTTCAGGTTTTCAATAACTGGTTCAACTGGACATTCAACCAGAGCATGAATTGCCAGTTTTGAGTCAATCCTTGAATCTTCAAAAATCTCTCTCATAAGCGAAAGAAATCTCCTTGATTCTTTGTGGTTTTTCATTTCCCGGTATTTCACAAAGAAATCAGATGTGGAAAGATTTGTTGAAGTTTCGATCTTATTAAGCAGTTCCTTTATTTTCTCAGAGGCTCCGCTGATTTCCGGGCAAAACCTTATAAGTGCATCTGTTATCACATAGGTTAACTCGTCACTTTCCGGGTAATGCGTGGAATTGTTATCGTCATTCTCTCCTGATCGCTCGTTATCCTTAAACTCCTTTTTAAGCCAGTAGTACCTGTCGGATTTACAAAGCATAAGCACAAAGGCCGGGTCGATACCCCGGTCCTGTTGGCCGGATTCACTGACTATAAGGGTCATCAGGCATTTACTCACTAACTTTTTCACCTCCTTCTGTTATTATCTGTAAGACTGCCCCAAGTTCCCAAAGATTTAGAGAAACACTTCTATAATTAGCAGGAATCGTTTTAAAATGTTTTCCTACTTATTAACTCCTATTACTCTTATTTAATTTCTGTCTAACCAGTACTTATTCACGATTTGACATTTTGTATTATAATTCATCCTCCGATAGAAGTATAGGTTTTTTAACAAAAGTAGTACCGGTTCCTTGAACAGATTGATATTTTAGAGGAAATGTTTTTTTCCTTTTTTTTTGTGAAAATATTTCAAGTCAATTTGCTGAAATGCAGTAAAATCAAAGACGACAGAATCTCTCCCAATTTTTTTAGCCGAAAACGGGGATGGGTTATAATTTGTTATCGAATGTTGGTGTTATGCCGTTTATGACAGATTTGAGGACATTGTGGAAAATCAAAGAAATTCATTGAACAGTGGTTGATAAGGTTTAATCAGCGTCGAAAAGTGCTCAGCCAGGGAGTTTTCCCTGCTTGTTATTATAATGTGACAAATAAATCGATATCGTTATTATTGATTGAATCCGGCATGAAAAGCTAATAAAATCATTGCATTTATAAACAATTTGGTGAAAAAAATATTGAAATGCCTCTTGACAAACATGTTGCTGATTTTCGCCGGATGTTAATATCTTTGTAATATTTTCAGCAAGGCATAGTAATTCCGTTGTGGTTCTCAGGAGCCGCAGTCTGTAGTATTCTAAGTCTTAAAGCACTGGTACAAGCGGTTTTGAGTCGTTGTTAACCTGTTTTTCCTGAACATGTTTGAGTTTGTCTCTAACCTGCTCGTTCAACTTCCTTAAAGGCTGAAATTTCTTCTGTTGTTCAACCTTCTGACGGAGTATATTGATTGATTTCTTATGGGGATCCATATGGTTCGCCCCCTTCGGAGATTTAAAACTGAAACATCCGGAACATTATACCACATTTCTCTATTTTATGCTACTGCCCTGACAAGCTGCAAAATTGTTGTGCCTGAAAGATAGATTTTATCTCCGGGAAAAACAATTCTGCTCTGGCCTTTTTTCAGGGAAATACCGTTGACAAATGTGGGATTTACCTTTGATTTATGCTCAAGATGGAATCTGCCTGCTTTAAAAGTGAGAGCTGCATGTATGCGGGATACTTCGGGGTCATAAACCCTGATGTCGCACACTGAGCCTCTGCCGATGAGTACAGTGGTTCTGGTGAGAGGGAATCTTCTGCCTTTGTCCTCATCTTCGCCTACGGCCACTATAAGGGCGTAATTGCGAAGGGCTGCAATTATCCTGTTGTCGGTGAAGGTGAGTATGGTTTCACCGAGTCTGATATGGTCACCGCCGTTGAGAACGATTTTTTCGTTTTCGCCGATGTTGTAATTGTTGACCATAACCGGAGCGTTGCCGCTTTCGTTGATAAGGTAGAGGTTTCCCCCGGTGAATTCGTAATAACCCTGAGTGTTGGTGAGGGAGAGGTCTTCCAGTTCAATGTCGTTTTGCCTCGTTGGTCCTCTTGAACCGAATGAAACAATTCTGCCTTCGGACATTTCATCTGAAAGGAGGGAAATTTTCTGACCTTTTCCCGGACCTTCGATTACTTCGAACATATAGTCTATGCGGAATGAACCCGGCACTGTGAGGGTTCCTTCATCTTCGGAAACCTGTGGGGCTTCGGTTTTCAGTTCTTTTGAAATGTCAACCTTAGCGTCCATGGTTTCGTCCGGTGAAAGGCGGTGGACTACCATTACGGTTTCTCCCGCCATAATTGAATCTTTGTCTTCGAGAATATTCTGATATTCTCTGCCTACAACCTGTGAGCCGTCGTGGGTTTCGACCACCCGGAAAAGGCGGATGGGTACCGGTGATTCTTCAGACTGGAAGATGCCGAATCTGCCTTCCTGTTCATTCCATACAAGAAGGGCAAGCTCGTCGGGGAGGGTTTCATCGGAAAGTAATATTCCGTAGGTGTCCCTGATGTCGCCCATACCTTTTCTTCTGCCGATGATCATTAGGTTTTTATCCAGATCAAAGGACTGTCCGCTATCGGGTCCGTCAACCACAACAAGTTTGTAGCCGGAGCTTATATATTCGTCGCCCCGTTCCTCGCCGGCTTTAAATCTTTCCCACATTGCGCTGGATTCTTTTTGATGTTTTTCTTTGATAGAAACCATCTGGAAGACCAGGTCGCCAAGCTGAACCCTGTAATCGGGGCTAAGGAGTGATTTTTTAACCGCTCTTCCGTTTACAAGGGTGGGGGTGGATTTGGAAAGATGATATATGACATATTTTTCAAGCTCGTCATCCCAACGGATTACGGCATGATCTCTTGAAACTGTGGAATCGGAAAACAGTATGTAGCCTGCTCTGCGTTCATGGGGATGATCTTTGCGGCCCAGTTTGATTTCCTTGCTGTTGAGCGGAATCACCCTGTCCATATCGTCTCCGCTGTTGATAAGTATTTCATAACCCGAATCAAAAAAGTCGCCGGTTTTTCCCGTATCAGACGGGTTAAATGGAGAGCCGACCTTTGATATGATTTCGGGATATTTCAGGGATCTAAAAGGACTTTTGGATTTGCTCATAATTCCATCCACCTTCAGCAATGTGTTATTGAGTGTGTGATCTTATTCCACAAATGAAAATATTAACCTTCTGCCATGTTGAACACGAGTTCAGGATATTGAAAAGAATGCCCTGATTTTTCCGAGAAGTTGTCTGCTGAGAGATTCCACTTGTTTTCTCGCCTGTTCTTCAGCATCTTTTTCCGATGTTTTGTGCTTATTGGTTGCCATTTTTTCAAATGAGAATTTTTGTCTCTGGGCAATCTTCTGGCTTATCTTTTCCGCCAGATTCGGGAATTTTTTAAGAAGATACTCAAAGTCATTTTTGTTGAGCATCAGCAGCTCAACGCTGCCTTTTGAAAATATGGAAGCTGTTCTTGGTTCTCCGGTTAATACGGAGATTTCGCCGAAGAAGTTGCCTGCTTCCATATCCTTTGTGAAGATTGTTTCTCCCTTGTCATTTTCCGCAGTAACCTTTACCGTGCCTTGTTTGATGATATAGAATGTATCTCCTGAATCTCCCTGTTTGATAATCTGTTCATTTTCAGCAAATTTAAGAAGCTTGATTCTGTTTATTACATCCTGAATTTCGCCTGAATCGAGATCCTGAAGGAAGTCGATATTTTTCAGCATCCAGGTCAGTTCTTTCGTATCAAAGAGAGGTTTCTTCTCGTGTATAAATACATCTGTGATGGGGAATGGTATTTCGATATCATTACGCTGGAAAATATACCAGATTTTTTCCATTGCGGCAGTGCGGATTCTGGGCAGGTCCTGAAAATCACTTATGAAAAATTTGAGAATGTAATTAACTGATGAGGGTCCGTATCCTGAAAGCTGGACTTCGATGGGCTGGGAAAGATCCACGCCTTCTGTTTCGGAAGCTGACTTCATAAGGGTTTCTCTGATCAGCTGGGGTGGATATTCGTATCTGACCCCTACATCGAGATAAACGCCGTGGGTGCGGGTTGGCATGGAGTAATTGATTAGCTCTACTTTTGAAATGCTTGAATTGGGTATTGTTACGAGATCCTCGGCTCTGGTTTTGATGGTGGTGGAGCGCCAGTCAATTTTTATAACAGAACCTTCAAGGACTCCTACTTTGATCCAGTGTCCAAGATCAAAGGGGCGTGAAAGGTGCAGGGCTAAGCCTGAGATAAAATTACCCAGTGTGTCCTGAAGAGCAAGACCGATGATAGCTGTAAGAATGGCGGATCCGGTGAGGAGGGGTTTTATATCATAACCGAGGACAAAGGCAAGGATAATGAGGATAACTGCTATGAAATAGATACCTCTGATAAGGTTTGAAATAATATGGGGTATGTCTATATTTTTTACTTTTCTGTAATAAACATCAAAGAAGAAGTAAACAATAATATCAAGGCATACAATGCTGAAAAAGAAAAGTGACAGGCACCAGGTTATTTTTACCAGAGGTACGGATATTCTGTATGGAAAAGAGTCCGGAAGGTCGAGAATGAACCACCACACGGACAGTGAAACAATAAACCCCCAGCAGTAGAAGCGGATTTTTTTGCCTATTTTTTCAATCTCTGCCGAATAGCCTGAGAGGATTTCAGTGAAAAGTGAATAGGCAATATAAAGTCCTATCATAACAAACAGAGCTGAAGCGAGGCCGAGGTAATTGTATTGAATTGGCTGAACAATTGAAAAAGCCGTCATTCTCTATCCTGCCTGAAGATTTGACGGATCTCTGTAAATCAGAAATTTCTTTTACTGTCTATAAGGAGTGTTACAGGTCCATCGTTGATCAGATATACTTCCATCATTGCCTGAAATATCCCTTCCTGAACGGGGATTCCGTATCCGGCAAGTTCTTCTATGAATTTTCTATAGAGTGGTATTGCCGATTCGGGTCTTGCGGCTGTTGAGTAGCTGGGTCTTCTGCCTTTTCTGCAGTCTCCGGCAAGGGTGAACTGTGAAACGACAAGGGCAGAACCTTTTACATCCACTGTGGAGAGGTTCATTTTATCCTCTTCATCATTAAATATGCGAAGCAGGGCTATTTTTTCGGCCATGTAGGCTGCATCTTTTTCTGTGTCGCCGTCTTCCACTCCGAGGAGGACCATTATGCCTTTTCCGATTTCGCCTGTGATTTCGCCGTTTACGGTTACTCTGCTCTCTTTTACTCTCTGTACGACTGCTCTCATTTTAACTCCGGTTTATTATTACTGAAAATTGATGATAAAAAGCCTTGGGTGTTTTAAATCGAGGGTGTATTTGAGTCTGACTACGGTATCGGGTTTTTCTATTTCTGTGGACAGGAAGATGTAATCCGCCACTTTTACCGCATCATCGCTATGAAGAACCACTTTTTCGAATTCACCGGGGCTGTGTTCCTCAAGAAGAGGCTGGTGGACGGTAAGCCTTCTTCCGAGGGAAGCAAGGTCGCTCATGGGCAGGTCGAAAGCCGGAACATAGAAGATAGTGTCGGTTTTTCTTGAGAAAGAGCCGGATTTGGAGATCAGCATATTTGTGAATTCTGATAACATTGACGACATAGCGGATGTTGTTTCCCTCAGCATCAGGTTCAGTCTGGCTTCGAATACCCAGAAGGGGAGGTTTCCCTTTGCTCCCTGAACCTTGCCGGGGTTCTGTCTGAATTCCACCTCCACATCCCTGAGGGTTTCTCCCCTGAGTTCATATCCTTTGTTGCAATCGGCGCAATAATAAATGATATCGGGTCCGAATGTCCAGGGGGTAAGTCCGCACTGAGGGCAGCGAAGCTGGACCAGTTTGATTGAGCGGGTGTTCTCTTCCTTCATTATCAGCCCTTCTTTGTGATTTCGATAAGATTGTCGATGGTGAATTTCTGTTTGATCTTCTGCAGAATATTTGTTACAGGTCCGTCTTTTGTGAGTTTGTAATGAACTTCCTTGCCGAATCGGAATCTCAGATAGCCCATATACATTAATCCTATGGCGATAATAAATCCCCAGAATGCAACGGCGGAGTCGCCGCTTTTTATTGATGTGGTAAGAAAGAGCATTCCGAAGAAATTAAGGGCAAGGTGTGTCCAGACCCGCAGTTTATTGTCGCCTGGGGCTGACCCGCTGAGCATATTGCCGTTGCAGGCGTCAAATACTATCTGGTAGATACGGTTTTTATATTTATATCTGAAAATCCACAGGGGATAATAGACGATAGTCATCTTCAGTTTAAGAAGGTGGAGTTTTTTGAATGTTGCCTGAGCTATTCCCGATTCTGCCCTTGCTGCGTCTTCGAAATAATACTGGGCGTTTTTCAGGGGTTCATCGGGAGGCAAAGTGGGATTGAACACTATTCCCCTTTTCTGAACTTCTTCGTTGACAAAGGGGTAGAGTGTGCTGCCTTCAGGCTCAATCCAGTCGATTCCCAGTTCTGAAAAGTTGCAAGCTGGAGTATTCCAGTCGAAAAACCGGTCTATTCTTTTTTCCACTGTGTTGAAATCCCCGTCATCGGTAGGTTTGCCTATACCTGTTCTTCCCAGAATCCAGCCGAGGGCGTGGCATGTTACTCTGTAAAAGGGTACGTAAACAGGGAATATTTCCTCAACTTTATAGTTTCCCTGAAGATCCGCCGCTTTGTCTTTTGTGCCGAACCATTTGTATGCTGCCTGTTTGAGTTTGTCTTTGGATACTTCTTCCCTTATGTAAAATCTGGGGATTCCCGAATCTCCGGAAATAATGTGTACACTCTCGCAATATCCGCAGGCAACGGTATTTCGTCCCTCGGATATTTCAAGAGTTCCCCCGCAGGCGGGGCAGTTGAGTCCGGACACATTTTTTTCCGGCATTTGTTATCTCCGTTTTACTTTGTTAATACTTTTTCTGAACATAAAAGGCTGCAAAGCCCGCTGGTACAGCAGCAATAAGCATTGCAAGAAACCTGATGGAAAAGTTGGGGCAGGACATACCTACGCAAAAGAACAGAAACGCACTAAGGAGAGTAACGATTATAAAGGGCGTATCTCTCCGGTTGGGGTAAACATTGGCTATCACATTGCCTGTGGCGGCTTCCACCACTGCTGTGTAAAGGCAGTTTTCGTATTCGTAGGTAAACCTGTAAACCGGAATGTGAACCAGTGAAATTGAGCTGACCAGACGGGGATCAATTTCCCTTTCCCTGAGCCATTCTCTGGCGGAATTTACATCAATTTCCACATCAGGCAGCTTTTCATCCTCTTTTTTTCCCGGTTTTGCAAAACTGAGAAGACCTGCAGGAAGATCAAGATTTCTGAATTCGGTAATTGATGTGGGGATAGCAGGTTCAACAAAAATCTGTTCCTCGCCTGCGATTTTTACCACAAACCGCCATACAGGGAAATATGTGAATGATTCGTCTTTTGTAACGGCGTTTTTCTGAAGCCCGTCAATAGTCTGATCTCCCGCCATCCATCTTCTGAGGTTGAGGTGGGCGTCTTCCATCTCAAAGGTGGGTTTTATCCAGTAATGGAAATAAATGACCGCTTTGTTTACATATATGGATGCTTCACAAAAACCACAGGATGCAAAAATCTCATCCTGCCCCATCTTTATTGCTGCTCCGCACTGAGGGCATTTGATTTCCAAAATTACCTCCGGGACTGTCGGGTTTTCCGTGATTGGGTTTTAAAGCAGATCTTCAATCATTTCGAGGAGTTCGCTTGCGGTTTCCCCTGCTTCGCCTGCAGGATCAAGAGTGATGGCTCTGTTAAAATCTTCTGCAGCCAGCTCAAAGTTTTCCATATTCATCCATGCTTCTCCTCTGTGAAGGTAAGCATCTGCATTGCTGGGCCAGGTTTCTATAACTTTATTGAGAATCTCCACTGAATTTTCGAAGTCGGCTGTTTCAACGAGTTCTATGCCTCTTCTGAGCCGGCAGTTTGTGAGTTTTCTTATAATTTCATCATACAGGTCGGGTCTTGTATCCAGAACTTTTTCGAAATCCGGGATTGCCTTTTCAGAGTTCTTCTGTCTGTAGAAGGCTTCTGCTCTGTAAAGATAACCCTTTTCGTTGTCCGGATCAAGATCAACAGCTCTGTCGAAGTAGCTGACCGCTTCATTAAAGCTGCCTTTCCGCAGTTTGATAAGTCCTATTCCCGTATATGCGTCGGCAAAGAAAGGATCTGATTCCAGCGCTCTGGTGAAATCTTCCATCGCCGTCTGGGTTTTACTGATTCGATCTGCGGCAAAACCTCTGAGGCAAAGAGCTGTAACATTGTCAGATTCCATCTCGATGACTCTGGATAAATCTTCAAAAGCTTCAATGAAATTCTGCAGCAAAAAATGATTGAACCCGCGGTTAAAATAGCCGTTGGGTTCATCGGGCAGAAGCTCGATTACGCCGCTGTAATAATCAATCATTTCCTGCAGTTTTGATTTATCCGGAATGAAATTTTTAGGCTTTTTCATGAGGTTTCCTTTATTTGAGATAACCCCAGGGGCTTACCGGCACTCCGTTAACACGAACTTCGAAATGAAGGTGGGGGCCGGTTGACATTCCTGTGCTTCCAACTGCAGCAACAGACTGTCCTTTTGAAACTCCCTGTCCGTTGCTGACAAATATCTGAGAGCAGTGGGCGTAAAGGGTTGATACGCCTCTGCCGTGGTCTATCATAACTGTGTTGCCGTAACCACCGCACCAGCCGCTGTAGATAACAGTGCCGCTGTCGGTGGATTTGATGGTGGAACCGTAACAGGCTCCGAGGTCTATACCGGTATGAAATCTGCTGTATCCGAGAACGGGATGAATTCTCCAGCCATAGTCAGATGTGAGGGGGGCGCTTGAGGGCCATGCCATATTGCCTGAGCCGCTTCTGCGGGGACCGCCTCCTGATGAACCTGAACCGCCGCTGTAGTAATTTCTGATGGTATCCTGAATCTGGGTTTCCAGTTCGTGGGTGTGGTCTTCAAGATCCCATTTTTCCTGAATATATCTGTCCCGCTTCTTTTCAACATCTTTCAGAAGCTGCTTTCTCTGTCCCTCAATAGCCTCCAGGCTGTTTTTCTTGAGTTTTAGCTGTCCGCGCCAGGACAGAAGTTTGTTATACTTATCGCTTAACTGCCTCTGTTTGAATCTTATAGCTTCCTGCTGCATTCTGACTGAATTAATCAGTTTCTGGTCCGATTCGACCACTCTGCCGAGGTAATCGGTCTGGGTGGTGAATTCAGACAGGTTTGACGAGCCTGAAAGAACATTAAGCATACGCACATCTTCAGTGAGATAAATTTCTTTGAGTCTTTTCTGAAGAACTGCCTGACTTGCATTATATTTCTTCCTCATTGCGGCAAGTTCAACCCTGAATTTGCGGATTTCGCCGCAGGACCGGCGTATGCCTGAGTTGATGGAGCCTATATCCTGTTTGAGTTTGTTAAGCTGCCAGTGTGTTCTGCTGAGCTGCCTTGAAAGATCTTTTTCCTGCTGGTTAGCAAGGCTTATATTCTTTCTTACCCCTCTGAGCTTTACTCTTGCCGCTTTCAACTGCTGCTTTTTTTCAGTAACCGAACCGAATGAAGCTGAATAGGATGAAAAAATAAAAGCAACAGCAAGAAGAAGGATGAACAGTCCATTATAAACAGAGCGGTTGTCCGCTGAAGATTCATCGTTGTCTGCTTTTTGCCGGCGATGAAAGCCGGTGCAGGTTTTGTCTGGTTGATGATACCGGAACAAACTTCCGACACCTCCCGGAAAAACTAAAAAAATAACCTGTCAGATACAGGTAATTTTTTCATTTCGATTGTAAGGAAAAATATCCTTTTTACATGAAAAATACATGTTTAGAAAATGAGATAAAAAATATCTTTTTTGTGCAAAAGGTATTGACACAGGTAAAACCGAATGGTATAAATATGTTAGTGAATATTAACTAACTTGAATGGCGGAAAAATCAAAATGGAATTCACGAAAAGACAAAGCGAAATAATTCAGGTATCCATAAAACTCATTTCACAGGGCGGCATCCAGGGGCTGACAATAAAACATATCGCCGGTGAGATGGGAGTAAGCGAACCTGCCATCTACAGGCATTTTGAAAGCAAAATGGATATTCTTGAAGCAATTCTGTCCACTTTTGAGGAATTCGCCGCTTCTTCTGCGGAAAAAGCCCGGGAACAGGAAGATATGAACATTGATACCATAGGAAAAATGTTTGTTTCCCGGTTTGTAAAAATGTCGGAAAACCCGGCACTGGCAACAGTTATCTTCTCGGAGGAACTTTTCCGCAACGAAGATCGACTCTCAAAAAAAGTTTACCGCATAATGCAGCTTCATTTCGAAGCTATGACCGGAATGCTTGAGAAATGCCGCAGGAAAGGCTGCGTGAGGGATGATGTGCCCATAGACATACTTTGCCATATAATTATGGGTTCAGTCCGACTCAATGTAACCCGCTGGAGGCTTTCCGACTACTCATTTGATCTTGTCGAAGAAGGTAAAAAAATCTGGCAGGCTCTGAAGGTGATGATTTCTCCCGTCAGATAAAGCGGAGGGCAATGCCAATGTCCATGAATTAAGGCGTGGATTAATCGGATCGTCCATGAGTATCGGAGCGGTATGCCCAGCTCCCGGAGAAAACTTTTTTGAAAAAAGTTTCCTCCGGACCTCCTTCCCAAAACTTTTGAATTGGGGACCGTCAGAGGGAACCACGCTTTTTTAAAAAAGCGAGGTTGCCCTCCGAACCTCCCTCCTTGAAAAACAAGAGTATTGGGCTGGGAATTGGAGTAGGTTTTACTAATTCAGTGGCATTGGGGACCGGGGGGTGGGGACCGTCAGAAGGAACCACGCTTTTTTGGAAAAGCAGGTTTCTCTCCGAACCTCCTTCCTTGATAAACAGGAGTATTGGGCTTGGGGATTTGAGTACATTTTGCTAATTCAGTGGCATTGGGTGGAGATTTGTAGGATTTTAAAAATAAAAAGGATGAAAAACATCGGAATAATCCTTTGGAAAACCTGGCATAAAAACAAAAAAAATGTGGAGGAAAAAAGTATGAAACGAAGCATAATAACCATAGATGAAGATAAATGTACGGGATGCAGTTTATGCATACCCAACTGCCCTGAAGGGGCATTACAGATAATTGACGGCAAAGCAAGACTGGTCAGCGATCTGTTTTGCGACGGACTGGGCGCCTGTCTGGGACACTGTCCGGAAGGTGCTATCTCCGTTGTGGAGCGGGAAGCTGAAGAATACGACGAATACAAAGTGATGGGGAATGTGGTCAAAGGGGGAAAGAATGTCGTCATTGCTCACCTTGAGCACCTGAAATCACATGGTCAGGATGAATATTTTGCTCAGGCTCTGGATTTTCTTAAAAGAAACGGTTTTCCTAACCCTCTGGAACAGAAGCCTGCAGCGGAGCCTCACCAGGACCATTCACACGGTGGACACCATGGACATATGGGGTGTCCGGGATCCCGTATGATGCAGTTTAATACAGAAAAAACACACACCCAGGCGCAGACGCCTTCTGCTCCGTTATCTTCGGAGCTTCGTCAGTGGCCTGTTCAGCTTCAGCTTTTAAATCCTCAGGCACCATATTTTGATAACGCTGATTTGGTTGTGGCAGCCGACTGCGTACCGTTTGCCTATCCCAATTTTCATCAGCGTTTCCTCAAAGACAAGACTCTTGTGGTATTCTGCCCGAAGCTTGATCACACTATCGAACAGTATGTTGACAAGCTGGCACAGATATTCCGGACAAAAAACATCAAATCGGTCACTCTTGTTCATATGGAAGTTCCGTGCTGCTTTGGTGTTGAATCGGTGGTCAGAACTGCAATGGAAAAAGCTGGAAAAAACATCACTCTGAAAGACTACACTATTTCTCTGCAGGGAGAGATCATTTAACTGTTTCTGCAGATTCGAAAAAATGTCAATAAACCGGATTTTATCCGAATAAAATAAACTAAAAATAATCAAGGAGGAACACAAATGTTCTGTTTTCAATGTTCTGAAACTGCAAATGGCAAAGGATGCACTGCAATAGGGGTATGCGGAAAAACCGATCAGACGGCAATTCTTCAGGATATGCTGATTTTCGCTCTTAAAGGAATTTCATTCTGGGGTGAAAAAGCGAGGGAAATCGATGTGAAAGACAGCGAAGCTGATGTGTTTGTGATGGAGGGTCTGTTCACAACAGTTACAAATGTTAACTTTGACTCCCATGTAATATCGGAGAAAATCAATAAAGCTTTTAACATCAGAAATCGTCTCAGAGATGCATTCCTGAAACATTATGAAGAGAAAAACGGCAAAAAGTTTGCAGGTGAAGTGCCTGAAGCTGCTGCATGGCATCCTGAAGGCGGTATTGAGTCTTATATAGCCAAGGGAATGACAATCGGAGTTCTTGCCACTGAGAACGAAGATGTTCGCTCGTTGAGAGAGTTTCTTGTCTATGGGCTTAAAGGTATTGCAGCCTATGCAGATCATGCCTATATACTCAATCATATGAATCCTGAAATCATTGCTTTCCTTCAGGAAGGTCTTGCGGCAACGATCAACAACGAACTTACAGCCGATGATCTGGTAGCGCTTCTTATGAAAGCCGGTAAAGTGGGTGTTGATGTTCTGGCGCTTCTGGATAAGGCAAATACCACAGCTTACGGCATTCCTGAGATAACACAGGTTTATACGGGCACAAAAGCTGCTCCCGGTATTCTTGTCAGCGGCCATGACCTTCTGGATTTTGAGGAGCTTCTAAAACAGACTGAGGGAACAGGGGTTATGGTCTATACCCACGGTGAAATGCTTCCTGCCAATGCATATCCTGCATTTAAAAAATATGATCATCTTATTGGCAATTTTGGAAGCGCATGGTATCTGCAGCAGAAAGAGTTTGACAGTTTTGGCGGCGCCATTGTAATGACAACCAACTGTATGCAGAAACCCACAGAAAAATACAAGGACAGAATTTTTACCACCGGACTGGTTGCATGGCCTGATGTAAAACATATTGGCGACAGGAAAAACGGAGAGCCTAAAGATTGGTCACCGGTTGTAAAAAAAGCTCAGGAGCTTGGAAATATTAAGGAAACCGAAGGAAAATTCCTTACTATAGGATTCAACCACAACACAATTATGTCTGTAGCCGACAAGGTTGTTGAAGCTGTAAAGGCAGGGGCAATCAAGAGGTTTGTGGTGATGGCGGGTTGCGACGGCAGATTCAAGAGCAGGGAATACTTCACCCATGTAGCAGAAAAGCTCCCTCAGGATACTGTTATCCTCACTGCAGGCTGCGCAAAATATCGTTATAACATGCTGGACCTCGGCGACATAGGCGGAATTCCGAGAGTTATCGATGCCGGACAGTGCAACGATTCATATTCTCTTGCCGTAACAGCCCTTAAACTGGCGGAAGTCTTCGGAGTGGAAAATGTTAATGATCTTCCCATTTCGTATGATATTGCCTGGTATGAGCAGAAAGCGGTTATTGTTCTTCTGGCTCTCCTTTATCTGGGAGTTAAGAACATCCGCCTCGGTCCGGTTCTTCCGGGATTTGTTTCTCCCAATGTCCTGAAAGTTATTGTTGAAAAATTTGACATCAAACCCACAGGTACTGCGGATGAAGATGTGGAAGCTATGATGGCAGGCAAATAAGCTTTTGATCCTTCACATAAAGGCCAGGTTTTAATATATGGGGTTGTCTGAAAAGTTCAGAGGAGTAATCTGTTCTGACATTGCAGATAACCCCTTTTTTTTGTGTGTTTTGATAGCTTTTGGAAATTGGGGGTTTAATCCCAATGCCACCGAATTAGCAAGATATACTCAAATCCTCAGGCCCATACTCCTGTTTTTCAAGTGGGGAGGTTCGGAGGAAACTTTTTTCAAAAAGTTTCCTCTGGGAACGGGGCAAATGGTTACGAATCTTTTTTTGGGAAACCCGCTTTTTGAAAAAAGCTCGTTTCCCAAACCCTTCCGGCAAAAACTTTCGGTGCATCATTTTTCTGCTCTCTTTTATTCTGCGTTGTGCATATCGATTTTCATTGTTTTTTTTAACTCATACTTTTTTGAAATCTGCTTCGCAGTTTTCAAAAAGGTTAGCAAACGGGGGAAGAATCCCCCAAACCCCCTCGGCACTGAAATAACCGCAAATTCATCGAATCGCAGGCGCCGCCTGCTCCTGGGTTATATTGTGCTGCCATAGTATTAACAAAAACCACTCCAATCCCCCAGCCCAATGCTCTTGTTTTTCAAGGGAGGAGGTTCGGAGGAGACCTCGCTTTTCCAAAAAAGCGTGGTCTCCTCTGAGGGTCCTCAAACCCCACGGTCTCCGGTCGGTCCCCCGATTCAAAAGTTTTGGGATGGAGGTCCGGAGGAAACTTTTTTCAAAAAGTTTTCTC
>JAJTBE010000175.1 GCA_021287065.1 Bacillota bacterium | reverse complement strand
GGTTTTTGTTTGCGGTGTGGCGGACCTGCGGGTCCGCGTCGGGGTTGCAAACCCCTCCTACAATCGATTGCGATGCTTGTGGTTATTGGGTTTACTGACGGTTGGTAGTAGTTTTTGAAGGGGATGCAGTGAGTGTCTTTTTTTTAGACAAGTTTCCTCAAAACACCACCGGGGGGGGAGTGTTTTTCCTATTGGGATGACTCGTGTCTTTTTTTCAGAAAAGTTACCTCAAAAAACACCTCTTCTCAGGAAATATATGAGAAAAACGGTCTTACATCAAAAAAGCAGCCGTCTTTTATCAAAACAGGCTGCTTTTGTTGTTTTATCTGATTCGGGATAGAGTTGTTACTTCTTCCGGGATAGCTGTGCTGCCAAAACTGCTTTTTTGCTGCCTCATTGCAGTTTTGATATAGCTTTTATCCCGTTATCTGGGTTTTTCGTATTTCAGAATGGGTTTTCTCGCCGCTGCCACATCATCAACCCGTTTAACCGGTGTGGTGTGGGGTGCGGTTTTTACCTTTTCCGGATCAAGTTTTGATTCTTCATCTATGGTTATCATAATGGAAACAAACTGATCCAGAGTCTCTTTTGATTCTGTTTCGGTAGGCTCAATCATCAGAGCTTCTTCAACGATCAGGGGGAAATATGTTGTGGGTGCGTAGGAACCGTAGTCGAGAAGCCTCTTTCCGATATCCTTAGCTGTAACTCCCCTCTCCTTCTGTCGGTTGGCGGAAAGGACAAATTCGTGAAGGCACTGGCGGTCGTATTTCAGTTCATACAGACCTTTGAGTTTTTCCTTCATATAATTTGCATTGAGAACTGCCATACCGGAAACTTCCCTTATTCCCTCTCCGCCGATGGAAAGGATATAAGTATAGGCTCTTACCATTACAAGGAAATTGCCATAGAAGGATTTCACCCTGCCGATTGACTTCGGGGAATTTTTCATAATAAATCTGCCGTCTTCGAATGTAACCCTCGGATTGGGCAGGAAAGGTTCGAGGACTTTGCCGACGCCGACGGGACCGGATCCGGGACCGCCTCCGCCGTGGGGGGTTGAGAAGGTTTTGTGAAGATTGATATGCATTACATCAAAACCGAGTTCTGCAGGTTTCGCTCTTCCCATAAGTGCGTTAAGGTTTGCACCGTCCATATACATGAGGGTTCCGTTGGCATGGGTCAGTTTTTCGATCTCCACCATATTTTCGTCGAAAAGCCCGAGAGTGTTGGGCATAGTGAGCATAAGGCAGGCTGCTCTTTCATCCAGAGCTGCTTTCAGTGAATCAAGATCCACATTGCCCCTTGCATCGGATTTAATCTCTATGGTTTCAAATCCACCGAGTGCTGCGCTTGCAGGGTTTGTTCCATGGGCTGAATCGGGAATAAGAATGCGGGTTCTTTTCTTTCCTTCTTCGCCAAGGGAATCAAAATAGGCTTTTACCATCAGCAGAGCTGTAAATTCGCCATGTGCTCCTGCTGCAGGCTGAAGTGTGAAAGCATCCATACCGGTTATTTCACAGAGGGTTTTTTCAAGAGCAAACATAAGCTCAAGAGCGCCCTGAACATCATCGGGGTGAGAATAGGGGTGAATCTCGGAAAAGCCGGGGAATCTTGCGGTTTTTTCATTGATTTTGGGATTATACTTCATTGTGCAGGAACCGAGGGGGTAGAAATTGGTGTCAACCCCATAATTTCTGCGTGAGAGGTGTGTATAATGCCTCATAAGATCGAGTTCGCTGACCTGAGGAAGATCCGGCGGTTCAGAAGCCAGAAATTCAGAAGGTATAAGTGATTCGATCCGTCTGATTGGTGTATCGGGTCCGGGAGCTTCGAAACTTTCGCTTCCGGGTTTATCATGTTCAAATATCAGTTTATTGCGCATGCTGAGCTTACCTCCTCTCTGCAGTAGGTTTCGAGATAACCGATCATATCGTCGATTTCTTTTTTGGAGTTGAGTTCTGTGGCACAGAATACCATGTAGTCTTTCCACTCATCTTTCCAGATTTTGGCTCTGAAGCCTGGGGTAATGCCTTTGTCTCTGAGGTATCTTTCGATTTTAACAGGATCGTCGGGGCAGATAACCGCAAATTCATTGAAGAAGGGAGAATCAGCAGCTGTTCTGAATCCGACCGAGAGAAGCCTGTCTCTGAGATAATGGGATTTTTCAATACAGCGTTTTGCAAGAGAGGCGAAGCCGTTTCTGCCTACATAGGCGAGATAGACTGTGGCGGCAAGTGCACAGAGGGCTTCGTTGGAACATATATTCGACGAAGCTTTTTCCCTGCGGATATGCTGTTCCCTTGTCTGAAGGGTAAGGCAGTAAACTTCATTGCCGTCAGTGTCAACGGTCTGTCCTACAAGTCTGCCGGGGATTTTACGCATAAGCTTGTTCTTTACAGCCATAAAGCCGAGGTAGGGACCTCCGAATGAAAGGGGGATTCCAAGACCGGCTCCCTCGCCTACTGCTATATCTGCTCCGCAGTCTCCGGGATTTTTGAGAATCGCCAGTGAATGAGGTTCATTTACAGCGATGACATAAAGAGCTTTAAGCTTCTGTTCTTTAATAATACCGCTTATTTTTTCGGCCTGTTCGATAAAACCGAGGCAGTTGGGATTCTGAACTATAACCGCTGCAGTTTCTTTGCCCAGCATTTTTTTGAGTTCATCAACGGAAGTAATTCCATCTTCGAGGGGGATTTCGCGAAGTACAGCTATTTCACCGTTTCTGAAGTAGGTTTTGAGAACCTGGACATATTCGGGGTGAAGTCCGGCAGAATAAAGGACTTCTTTCTGTTTTGTTTCCGCAATGGCGAGAGCTGCTGCTTCTGCGCATGATGTTGCGCCGTCGTAGTGGGATGCGTTTGAAACATCCATACCGGTAAGGCGGCAAATCATGGTTTGATATTCAAAAATCGACTGAAGGATACCCTGGCTCGCTTCAGCCTGATAAGGGGTGTATGCAGTGAAAAATTCTGACCGTGAAAGCACAGCATCGACTGCTGCAGGAGAATAATGCCTGTAGGCGCCTGCTCCGAGAAAACCGGGTTTATCATAACTGAACCGGTTTTTTCCAGCCAGACGGCTCATAATTTTATTAACTTCCCATTCGGATTTTCCGGGAGCCATAGCCAGCGATGCAATCTGCTTTTCCGATGGAATATCCGAAAAAAGGGATTCCACGGACTCAGCACCGATAGCACCGAGCATAAGCTCAATATCCGTATAGGTGTGTGGTGTGTATTTCAATGTATCGCCTCCCTGTGGAGTAAGATAAAGTTTTGTTTGTGGGATCAGTTACATTATCCTTCAGAAGAAATAGTTTTTTGTACATATTAAAAAAACATGAAAAATCGGAGGTTTTTAAAAAATATGGCCGCTGTGTCATTAAGTTATGCTTTTTGGCGGGGTGGGCAGTGTCAATGCCCTTGAATTAGGGCAGGGATTTATCTGACCGATAACGAGAATTATGTCTGTTTGCCCAGCTCCCGGAGGAAACTTTTTTGGAAAAAGTTTACTCGCGCCCACCCTGCGGGCAGGCACCCGCCTTCCCAAAACTTTTGAATCGGTGAACCGACCGGGGACCGTAGGCAATGCCCATGAATTAAGGAATGAATTTGTCCGAACGTTCACGAGAATTATAACTATTTGCCAACTCCCGGAGAAAACTTTTGAAAAAGTTTCCTCCGGACCTCCATCCCAAACTTTTAGAATTGGGGACCGACCGGGGGATTAGGAGCAATGCCCATGAATTAAGGAATGGATTTATCTAATCGCTAGCGAGAATTGTAACCGTTCGCCCAGCTCCCAGAGAAAACTTTTTGAAAAAAGTTTCCTCCGGACCTCCTTCCCAAAACTTTTGAATTGGGGGACCGACCAGGGGACCGTGGGGTTTGGGGACCGTCGGAGGGAACCACGCTTTTTTGAAAAAGCGAGGTTACCCTCCGAACCTCCCTCCTTGAAAAACAAGAGTATTGGGCTTCGGGATTTGAGTGGGTTTTACTAATTCAGTGGCATTGGGGTTTGGGGCAATGCCCATGAATTAAGGCAAGGATTTGTCTATTCGCTCACGAGTATTGAGGCGGTTTGCCCAGCTCCCGGAGAAAACTTTTTTGGAAAAAGTTTCCTCCAGACCTCCTTCCCAAAACTTTTGAATTGGGGGACCGACCAGGGGACCGTGGGGTTTGGGGACCGTCGGAGGGAACCACGCTTTTTTGAAAAAGCGAGGTTGCCCTCCGAACCTCCCTCCTTGAAAAACAAGAGTATTGGGCTTCGGGATTTGAGTGGGTTTTACTAATTCAGTGGCATTAGGACCGTGGGGGGGGACCGTCAGAAGGAACCACTTTTTTTTGGAAAAGCAGGTTTCTCTCCGAACCTCCCTCCTTGAAAAACAAGAGTATGAGGTTGGAGATTTGAGTGGATTTTACTAATTCAGTGGCATTAGGGGGGCCGAAAATAAAATTAATCCCTATACACAAAACAGAATCAGTTATTAAAATGAAGACCGCCGTTGATTGAGATGGTCTGCCCTGTGATATACGAAGCTTCACGGGAGCATAAGAACATTACAAGGCTTGTTACTTCTTCCGCTGTGCCCACTCTTCCAAGAGGAACCTGACGCTTCAGTCTGTTCAGAAACTTTTCCGGTACAGTATTGATCATACCTACATCGAAAATTCCCATAGAAACGATATTGGCTGTTATCCCATAAGGGGCAGCTTCAAGCGCGAGGGTTCGATTGTAACCTTCAAGACCTGCCTTAGATGTGGAATAAGGCAATGCCCCCACCGAGCCGGACTGGCCTGCAACAGAACTAAGAGTAATTACGGAACCGCTCTTTCTGATTTTCATACCCGGAAGAACTTCCTGAGCCATCATTATAGGACCCAGAAGGTTTGTCCGAAGGTTTTTATCAACTTCCTCAAAATCGATTTTTTCTATAAAATCCTGTTTATTAGGAATTCCGGCAGAATTTATAAGAAAATCGATTTTTTCGAATTTTTCAAGAGCAGCGGAAACACAGTTTTTACATGATTCAGGTGAAGTAACTTCAAGCTGAATGGTCATTGCAGAGACGCCGTATTTTTCAGTTATATCATTGAGCAAATCCTGTGCTGCAGCGGCATTTGTTCTATAGCAAAGCACAACATCGCTTCCTGCCTCTGCGAAGCGGGAAGCGATAACACTACCGATTCCTCCTGTGGCTCCGGTAATAAGAGCCGTCATACCTTTAAAATCGAATCTTACATTTCCGTCCACAAATATGCCTGCTCTCAGCCTATTGTTTTAAGGCGCTGCTTGGTAAGCTGGTCGCCGGGGATGTATTCAAGAGCTTTATGATACTCATATTCTGCCTGCTTTTTCTGTCCTAATTCCGCAAAAATATCACCGCGGTATGTATGGAAAATAGCAAGGCTTCTCGGACTTATGAGTTTATGGAAGGGCTGACAGGGAGCACTGATTTTCAGCAGAATCGTGAGTTTTTTCAGATGCTTCAGACAAGCCTGCTTATCGCCTTTTTCTCTGTCGGAATAGAATCCGAAAATCTCATCATGTATGGATTTGAGTCTGGGAAGATGCTGGGTTCCGTTTTTTGAAAGGGTATCGAACTCTTTCAGAAGTGAATCGAAGCTCTTTCCAGTAATTTTGTTTCCAAAATAGAGATCATTACAGAGAATCATCGAATGTCTGATGCCGTTGTATCTTTCCTTGTTGTCGGGAGAGAGTTTTGCGTAAAGAGACTCTGCTTTGTCAAAGAATTTCTGTGATTCCTTAGCTTTGTTTTCCTGAAGCAGAAGAAGTCCGATATAATAGTTGGAATCAATTTCATCAACAGTATCAATATCTTTGGCAAATTCAGGATTTGTCGATTTTTCAAAATCCTTAATTGCAGTTTCGTATTTACCATTCACAACATCAATATAAGCAGAGGCGATAAAGTATTTCTGCATTTCGCTGCCTTTAGCAGCCATTCTCTTCAGAGCCTGTTCAGACTCATCCATCCATTTCTGTCTTTCTGTTCCCTGAAGTTTATTATTCTCAATAATAAGAAGGGAAGCCAGAATCATAGTGTAGTTGGCATCAGGATTTTCAGGGTTCTTTTTAAGGTTTTCCTTTGTAGCTTTTACGGCATAATCGAGATCGTCGCATTCAATGGCAACAGTGGCAAGCTGATCAATTACGGCGGGCGTAAGCTCGCTGATTTTCGGTCCATAATGTTCTTTTGCCCATTTAATGGCATTTTCATTTACAGCAGCTTTTTCAATAGCCTGAAGGGTAAGTAGGTCGGGATCTCCTTCGATGGGATTACTTGTGTCAATTCCTGATTTTTTGTGAAGTTCCTTATACATATCAAGGCCCTTCTGATAATCTCCGTTTTTGATTGTTTCCACAATAGTAATATTGAGGTTGTCGATATCTGCTTTTGAAAGCATCTGTGGTGTCGATTGCTTTCCTGAATTTTCAGCAACGGTAGAAACTGGTGCGGGTTTTGCAGGCTGGTTGTCCTGTGCGGTGTTTTTGTTACCGCATCCGCCAAGCAGTAATAAGGCGCAAACTGAACCGGCGGCCATCAGAGAAATGATGGAAATTTGATCAAGCATAAAACTCCTCCTGGAAAACTACTAAATTATTCAACTGCCTTCTGAAGCTGCTTCAGATGCCTGTGCATCAAGCTTTAATAATTATATTCAAAAAAAATAGTTTAAGGGCAGCCGCTCTCAAGAATAATTTTAGCACTAAAACCTTGACTTTTCAATTATGGTCAAAAAAGTCCTTATTTTTTTTCATCCCCCCTTGAATTGCGTGTTTTTTTTTGCAATAATAGTTACACACCACATTTTATAAATGAATATTTTTTTCTTAAAACAATTGACTCTATACTGACAAGGATTGGATTAAAAGCTTACATGAATCTAACACCGGCAAGACAAATGATGTTTTTTTTCTTCCAGAAGTATATCTCGAACAGCAAAGCAATAGAATAGTTAATATCCAGTAATGCAGCACTTGCATATCGGATTCACTCCAAAACTGGATATGCAACTGTCTCCATTTTTCATTTTAATTACATTCTCACTACAACTATGTAATTTTTTATGCGTTGTATTCGAAGGAGTCAGTAGTTATGTATTCTTTCCTGCTAATTCTGTTCTTTATTGTTAGCTTTCTTTTTGCTACACCAATTCAAAGCGATAATAGTTATCGCATGAGAGACAGACTGAAAAAATCGTATTTGCTATGCCTGAAAAACAAACAGGAGCAAAATCATCCCGGTTACTCCTGCACTTGTCTGTTTGACAGGAAAAATGACAATATGATCTCATCGGAAACCCTTGTCGATCATAAAGATATCTCCTGGGAAACATCTTTTCTTGAGGAAAAAAATCAACTGGAAGATCCTGAAAATGCCAAAGCTTTAAGAGATCATGCCCTTGATTTTTTTCTGCAGAAAAAATATGACGAAGCCCTTGCGCTTGCAAAGAAGTATTACAGGCAAAACCCCAATGATTTCAGGGCTAATGCAATGCTTGGAGATATTTATCTTTTTGGCAAACTAACTCCGGCTCATGCTGTTTTTCATTATGAAAAAGCTCTGACAATAATTCCCGGTGATAAAACAACGAGAATGAATCTCTTCAGAGCTTATTATATGAACAAAGACTACAGCTCAACAATAAGACTCGTTGACCTTTATCTCAAGGAATATCCCAGAGAATCAAGAGCCTGGTCAACACTGGGCGAATGCTATATCGAATTCGGCAGACTTAAAGATGCTCAGAAAGCATTTGCCAAATCGATAGAATTTGCCCCTGACGACCCGGAAAAGTATGTTCTGCTTGCTGAAGCTTATATGGATGACAAACAGTTTGACGCATCCATGAAATATCTGAAAATTGCCCGGAAAATGGACCCGACAAACACAGATACATGGCTGGATATCGGTGAAATTTACTATTGGAGGGGCGATTATAAAACCGCAGAGAAACTCATAAGAAAGGCGATGAAACTGGAGCCTTCATATTTCAGCCCGTATAACGAAATGGGAAATCTTTATTTTCTTCAGAAAAGATATGGTGAAGCTGAAATATACCACAAAAAGGCTCTGGAAAGATTCCCCACCTACCATGATGCTTACAGGGGCCTCGGAAGGATTTATACAGAAACGGGACAGTATGGTAAAGCTGAAGCTGCCTTTCTGAAAGCGCTGGAACTGAAACCGGATTATTATGGGGAAATGTATGTTTATCTGTCAGAAGTTTATATAAAAACCAAACAGTATGACAAAGCTGAATCGGCGTTACTGAATGGAATACGGACAGATCCCGACTATCCGGGAACATACGCATCGCTGAAGGAATTCTATAAGTCAAGACAGATGCAGGATAAAGCAGTTCAGACAGCCCAGCTTATGACAGAACACTTTAAAACCCATACAATGACTAAAAAAACCGGTCAGTAAAATCAGGGGAGAGTTTTCTTTCCGGGTTAAATCCTCAAACTAAATCTGTGGAAGCCTGCTATCTAAAAGCTGTCTTCTAACTGATAAAACCCGGTTAGGGCAAACCCATCGGACAGAAATTATTAAAAACCTTATTGTTATAAGAAGCTGCCTTTCATTGAGCCCCAACTCATCCGAGGCAGCTTTTTGTATTATCAGAAAATTTTATAACGATCATGAATCCTTTTTCTGATTTATACATCTAATTAAAAGAAGTGAACAGGGATACAAAAAGAATTGTTATCCTTAAAAAGAAATTTTCTTAAAGGAGGAAAATCAGAAAAGTTGATAACATTAATATAAGACTTGTAAAAGTGAGGTGAATCCCTGGTGGGCGAATCAGCAGATAAACTTATCAGAGATAATCATAAATCCAGAGGCGTTGAAATACCGGTGAGGATAATCGACAGGACAAAAGGGATCGAAAAAGACGGACCGGTAAAGATCAAAATCGGCGACAGCGCAAAAGAACAAGCTGAGACGAAAGGAATGGACGAAATGGCACAACAGCCTGAAAACAAACCAACAGAAGAAGCAGCAGCTCAGGAAAACCAGGCAGAGCAGAAAGATGCGCGTATTGCCGAACTGGAAGAGCAGGTAAAACGCCTTTCAGCAGAATTTTCCAATTTCCAGCTCCGACAGGAAAAAAGACTGGAAGAAATCAGAAAATATGCGGCAGAAAGTGTAATTCTGGAATTCTTCCCCATTCTCGACAGCATAGGACAGGCTCAGGCAGCAATCAGCAAAGGAGCAGATCAGGAAAGCATCGGCAAAGGAATGGAAATGATCGACAAAAAGCTCCGGGAGATCTTCCAGAATCTTGGCATCACAGAAATTGACGCTAAAGGACAGAA
Source organism: Bacillota bacterium (assembly GCA_021287065.1). GTDB lineage: Bacteria > Vulcanimicrobiota > JAJTBE01 > JAJTBE01 > JAJTBE01 > JAJTBE01. The sequence goes on along the minus strand of JAJTBE010000175.1, from coordinate 48,024 downwards.
ATTTGATCCGGCTTTTCACTTCGCAGTCGGCGTTGAAGAAACGGATCAGCACCCTGACGAAACAGTTCTGGATGAATATCAGAAGGGATATGTTTACAGGGAAAAAGTTTTAAGACCTTCAATGGTCAGGGTTTCAAGAGCTCCGGAGACGAAGCCTGAGGAACCGGAACAACACCAGCAGATGTAATTACGAAATCTATTTGTTTACATATTAAGGAGGAACAGACTATGGGTAAAATTTTAGGAATTGACCTCGGAACCACCAATTCCTGTATGGCGGTTATGGAAGGCGGCAAGCCGGTTGTTATCACCAATTCTGAAGGCAACCGCACCACCCCTTCGGCAGCCGGATTTTCAAAAACCGGTGAGAGACTCGTGGGAGAAATGGCTAAAAGACAGGCCATCAGCAACCCCGATAGAACCGTAACCTCCATCAAACGGTATATGGGAACCGACCACAAAGTTAATATTGACGGCAAGGATTACACTCCCCAGGAAATTTCCGCTATGATCCTTAAAAAAATGAAAGATGATGCGGAAGCTTATCTTGGAGAACCTGTAACCGAAGCAGTAATCACAGTGCCCGCATACTTTGACGATGCCAAGAGACAGGCTACCAAAGACGCCGGCAGAATTGCAGGATTTGAAGTAAAAAGACTCATCAACGAGCCTACAGCATCAGCTCTGGCTTACGGTCTCGACAAACAGGAACAGGAACTTAAAGTTCTGGTGTTCGACCTTGGCGGCGGCACATTCGATGTGTCCATCCTCGAAATCGGCGGCGGCGTTTTCGAAGTCAAATCAACTTCAGGAAACACAAGACTCGGCGGCGACGACTGGGACGAAGCTCTGGTCAACTATCTGGCTGAAGAGTTCCAGAAAGAACACGGCATTGATCTCCGCAAGGATAAAATGGCGCACCAGAGACTGAAAGACGCAGCAGAGAAAGCCAAAAAAGAGCTTTCAACAATGCTTCAGACTAACATAAGCCTGCCGTTCATCACTGCAGACGCCAGCGGACCCAAGCATCTTGAAACAACAGTAACAAGAGCAAAATTTGAAGAGATGACCAAGGGCCTTCTCGACAAAACAGCAGGTCCCGTGCATCAGGCACTGAACGATGCAAAGCTGAACCCTGAAGATATCGACAGAGTTCTTCTGGTTGGCGGAGCAACCCGTATGCCTCAGGTAGTTGAATATGTCAGAAAAACCTTCGGAAAAGAACCCGGTAAGGACATTAACCCCGATGAATGCGTAGCCCTCGGTGCTGCAGTTCAGGGCGGAGTTATGACCGGTGAAATGAAGGACATAGTTCTGGTTGATGTTACTCCCCTCACCCTGGGTATCGAAACCCTCGGCGGCGTAACAACCAGACTCATCCCCAGAAACACCGCCATTCCCGTGTCAAAAACCGAAGTATTCTCAACAGCCGGCGATTTCCAGACCGCAGTGGAGATTCATGTTCTTCAGGGCGAAAGAGAAATGGCCAACGACAACAAAACTCTCGGCAAGTTCATCCTGACCGACCTTCCCCCGGCTCCCAGAGGAATTCCCCAGGTCGAAGTTACATTTGACATCGACTCAAACGGCATTCTCACTGTAACAGCCAAGGATAAGGCAACCAATAAATCCCAGAATATCAAGATCACTGCCACAACCAACCTTTCGAAGGATGATGTGGATAATATGGTTAAGGATTCTGAAAAATATTCTCAGGATGACAAAAAACGTCGTGAAACCATTGAGGAAAGAAACCGCCTCGACCAGATAGTCTATCAGGCTGAAAAGCTCCTGAAAGACTCAGGCGACAAGGTTCCCGCTGATTTGAAGGGCAAGATCGAAAGTGCTATTTCTTCAGCCAAAGAAGTCCTTAAAACCGACGATAAGGCAAAGATAAGCGCAGAAGCTGACAAACTGACCAACACCCTGTATGAACTTTCATCCAAGATGTACGGCGCAGGACAGCAGGGTCAGGGCGCTCCCGGCGGCGGACCCGGTTTTGGCGGAGGACCCGGCGGATTTGAACCCCCGCCCGCAGACAATGGCGGATCAAAAGCTGATAAGGGCGATGAAAACATCGTTGACGCAGAATACAAAGTTCACGAGAAATAAAAGGAGGAGTTTGACATGATGAGATGGAGAGCACCCCAGGATATGGGCAACTGGTTCGATCTAATGAACAAATACGCCAATGCAATGGAAGAGATGACTCCCGGCGAAGGCAGAGGCAGACTTGAGAAAGCTTCATGGTTTCCTCCGGTGGATGCATGGGAAAGCGAAAATGATTTTCACCTTGTTTTCGATATACCCGGCGTTGAAAAAGAGAGCATCGACATTCAGGTTGACGGCGATCAGCTTATAATCAAAGGCGAAAAGAAAACCGACGATTCATTCAAGTATATGAGAAAAGAAAGAGTTTTCGGACCTTTCTACAGAGCCTTTACCCTTGAAACTCCCATCGAGAGGGAAAAAATCAAAGCCATATATAAGAATGGCGTTCTCGAAGTGGTTCTTCCCAAAAAGGAAGAGATAAAACCCAAACAAATCCAGATTGAAGTCGGCGATGAATAATCACCGTAAAGATAACTGATAAGGATGATCCCCTTCGGGGGATCATCCCCAACAACTTCTTCGCCGCCGAAAGAGAGGCGCATTATGGACTACAAAGATTATTATAAAATACTCGGCGTTGAAAAAGGCGCCAATGAGAAAGAAATCAAAAAGGCATACCGCAGGCTTGCCCGGCAGTATCATCCCGATGTAAACCCCGGAAACCCCGAGTCGGAGGCTAAGTTCAAGGAAATAAACGAAGCCTATGAAGTGCTGGGTGATAAGGAAAAACGGGAAAAATACGATCAATTCGGACAGTATTTCGAGCAGGCAGGCAGTGCCGGTTCTTCAGGTTTCAAAGGCTGGCCCGGAGGGGGTCAGGGCGGCGGACAGACTTACAACTTCGACTTCGGGGATATAAGCTCGATGTTCGGAGGCGGCGGCAAAGGCGGAGCCGGAGGTTTTTCCGACTTCTTCAATTCCATGTTTTCAGGCCAGATGGGCGGAGCAGGTTTTGGCTCATCAGGCAGAAAAAGAAGATCTGCTCATTCTGACCCGGGAAATTATACCTATGACTTCGGAGGCGGCTTTAACGAACCGCCGGCAAAAGGTTCTGATATCGAACACCCGGTGGAGCTTACCATAAATGAAGCTGCCGCAGGTGTCAAACGGATCCTTGAGTTTACGAGGGAAGTTCCCTGCAATGCCTGCGGAGGCCGGGGAGTTTATGGCGGAGCAATGTGCCAGATGTGCGGAGGCAAAGGCCTTGTTGCTAAACCCCGCAGAATAGAAGTGGACATTCCTCCGGGAGTAAAGGACGGATTTAAGGTAAGGATGAAAGGCGAAGGAGCAGTTAATTCCGCCGGAGGTCCCGCAGGGGATCTTTATCTGGTGGTAAAGCTGAAATCCCACCCTTATTACGAACTTAAAGACGGAGATCTCTACTGTGATGTGCCGGTTACAGTTACGGAAGCGGTACTTGGAGCAGAAATAGATGTTCCGACTTTAAGAGGAAAGGTATCGATGAAGATACCTCCGGGAACCCAGACAGGTAAAGTATTCCGCCTCAGGGAGCAAGGCTTCCCCTCTCTTAACAACAAGAGTGGAAACGGCGATTTCTATGTAAAAACCAGGGTGATGATACCCGATAATATAAGTGAAGACGAAAAACGGATTTTTGAACAGCTTCAGAAGTTCAGCCATGAAAATCCGAGAAACAAAATGCTGATTTAGAATTTGGGAGGTGAAGTGTAGTGAACGGAGATATGGAATCGATGCCCTTTTTTCATATAAGTGTAGTCTCCCAGATGCTGAATCTCCATCCTCAGACAATCAGAAACTACGAAAGGATGGGCTTGATTGCTCCATCCAGAACCGACGGAAAGATGAGATTGTTCTCACAGAAGGATGTTAACAAGGTTAAGAGGATTCACACTTATACAAGTATGGGCGTTAATCTCGCCGGTGTCGAAATTATTATGAAACTTCTGGAACGAATCGATGAGATGGAAAGAATGATGATGCAGGCAACCGGTGAAACCCAGCAGCAGATGCTTGACAATATGCAGAATCTGCAGAGTCAGGTATTTGAAGAAATGAAAAAGCTGGGTATGGGCGGCAGCAGTAAACCGCCGGAAGATAAAATCTGAAAATTGACTGAAAAACAAGAGAATCGGGAAACCGGTTCTCTTTTTAGTTGGTTAATTTTTATACAAATCATTTGCGTACAAATTAATCAGGTCCGGAAAATTCAAATTTGGGAAAATTCCATTAAAATAAAGTAAAAATGATTGAAAAATGGTATTATAATTGGGATGAACAAAGGCAGGAGAATGAAAAATGGAAAGACTACAGAAATATATAGCAAGATGCGGAGTTGCCTCAAGACGCAAAGCTGAAGAAATGATTACACAGGGCAAGGTAAGGGTAAACGGAAAAATTGTTACCATATTGGGAACCACAATAGATGAAGACAACGACTCGGTTCAGGTAGAAGGAAAGAATATTCGTCCTCCCCACTCGTTTACTTATTATGCTCTCTACAAACCCAAAGGATATATTACATCCAAAGAAGACGCTCACGCTGAAAAGATTGTAACATCACTGCTGCCTCCCAAACCTTCTGTTGTGCCGGTCGGCAGACTCGACAAGGATTCTGAGGGACTCCTGCTTCTTACAAATGACGGAGAGCTTACACAGACACTCACTCATCCTTCTTATGCCCACGAAAAGGAATATCTTGTAAGAATTAAGACAGATGCAAAACTTACCGTCAACGATGTAGAGGAAATCAGGAAAAAAATGTGCAAAGGCTATATGATGGATGGAAGTCTTGCGAGAGTGAAAGATATAACATCAGCAAAATTTGAGGGCGGCAAACTGACCCTGAAGATGATTCTGACTCAGGGAAAAAAACGCCAGATAAGAAGAATGTGTGATATGGCGGGGCTTGAAGTAATTCAGCTTATCAGGGTGAGAATGGGAAAATTAACCCTCGGAAATCTGAAGCCTGGTGAATACAGAAGAGTAAAAAGAGGGGATATTATCTAATCTTCTCTCCCCTATTCCTGGTGTGCAGGCATATCCAGAGTAAAAACCGCACCTTTCCCCTGCCCTTCGCTATGGGCTGAGATTTTTCCGCCATGGGCTTCGACTATCTTTTTGACAATGGGGAGACCGAAGCCTGTGCCGCCTTCGGTTGCTGTAAATCCGGGTTGAAAAATTTTTCCGATAGTCTCAGGCTTTATACCTTTGCCGTTATCCTTTACACTGATGACTGCCCTGCCGTCATTTCGTTTGCCTTCTACAGTAATTACCACATCCGGGTTTTCCGGATTTTTGTTCTTCATTGCGTTTACAAAGATATTCATAAAAGCTTCCTCGATTCTCTGAATATCTCCATATAGATTTGGAATGCCATCTTTTATAACAAGGCTGGCTTTTTCCCCGGCAGGTTTCACAAATCCGAATAATGATTTGAGCAGCTTCCCGGTTTCTATTATTTCAAGACGTTTTTCATTTATGAATTTCCCTGTGCTGCAAAGCTTCAGCATATTTGATATAAATGCTTCCATCTTTGTTACTTCACCTTTTATAATCGGGAAAAATTCTCCATAATTCGACGGATCTTTCTCGATCATTTCTATAAACCCATAAATGGTAAAAAGCGGTGTTTTAAGATCGTGGCTTACCACATAGGCAAAATCTTCCAGCTCCTTATTTTTGGCTACAAGTTCTTCCCTTGCAGCTCTGTCTCTGGTGATGTCCCTGAAAACCAGAACAGCCCCTGCAATCCTGCCGTTTTCATCCATAATGGGAGCTGCGCAGTCGTCTATGGGGTATCTGGTTCCATCTTTTGAAATAAGGATGGTATGATTTGCCAGAAGGCTCTTTTCTCCGGTTTTGAGTGCTTTTATCGCAGGATTCTGCGCTTCTTTTTCCGTTAATTCATTTACAATTTCAAAAACTGTTCTGATTGGTATGCCGTAGGCTTCCCCGCTGGTCCACCCTGTTAGTTTTTCTGCTTCCGGATTGAGAAACACAACATTTCCTGCAATATCTGTGGCAATTACTCCATCGCCAATACCGGCAAGGGTAGCGGAAAGCCAGGATTTCTGCCGGTGAAGATCCTTTTCAGCCTGCTTGCGCATCTCAATTTCCTGACGAAATGCTTCATTTGATTCTTCGATACCGGCTATACGGGTTTTTATCTTAATTTCCAGTTCTTCATTCATAAGGCGAAGCTCAGCATTAGCCTTTTCCAGCGCCTGCTCGGCAAGCCTGCGTTCGGTAAGATCTTCCTGCATGAAGAAATAGCATTCGATTTCACCATTCTGATCAAAAATAGGGAAACCAATTGATTTTTTATATTGTGATTTTGAAGGATAATCTGGGTTTAAATCATTAAGATTATAGTAGGATTCGGGAAAAACAACACTGTTGCCCTGCCTCATATCTTCCATATAAGGACCATACCCGTTAGCAAGATGAACCGGATCTTCAAAGAAAGTATAATCAGGAGGCGGAGCAACTATTGCATTTTCTAATAATGCATCATTCCACCTTGAAATATGCCCCTCCTTATCAACAATCATCATCGGATAGGGATTCTTTTCAAATATGTTTTCCAGTGTTCTGTTTTTTGAAACCAGTTCAGCTTCAATTTTCTTTCTTTCTTCTATTTCTGCTTCAAGTTTTCTGTTAAGTTCCACAATTTCTTTCGAGCGTTCCTTAACGACCTCTTCAAGGTTGTCTTTATGTCTTTTAACTTCCTGAAGAGCTTCATCCTTAACATATTTCATTCTGTTTGATTCAACGGCTCTGTTTACGGAGTTGACTATTTTTTCAACCTGTGCAAGTCCGCCGATTTCTTTTGTTATATAGTCGGAAACTCCAAGAAGGAATGCATTTCTTGCTACTTCTTCGTTTCCCTGACCTGTAAAAAAGATAACCGGCAGATCAGAATTTACTGATTTTACTCTTTTGAGAAGCTCAATACCGCTCAAACCGGGCAGATCATAATCACTGATTACAGCATGAAAGTTGCTGTCGCTGCCGAGAATCTCAAGAGCCTGCTCTGCATCGCAGGCAGATGTGATTTCAAAAAACCTTCTGAACATCACGGAAAACAATTTTAGAAACTGAACATTGTCATCAACATGTAAAACTCTGTATCTCTCAATAGTATTTTCTGACATAATTTTCTCCCAAATGATTTTATTGATTTTATAGAAATATTTATATAACTATGATAATCCGCAATGCCCATGAATTAAAGCATGGATTTATCTTGTCGATCACGAGAATTATAATCGTTAGCCCAGCTCCCGGAGAAAACTTTTTTGGAAAAAGTTTCCTCGCGCCTACCCTACGGGCAGGCACCCGGCATCCCAAAACTTTTGAATTGGGGGACCGACCGGGGGGATTTGGACCGGACAGGGTTTGAGAACCGTCAGAGGAGACCACGTTTTTTTGGAAAAGCAAGGCTTCCTCCGAACCTCCTCCCTTGAAAAACACGATTATTGGACTATAGAGTTGAGTAAATTTTACTAATTCATTGGCATTATGATAATCCGATCCGTTATGTTGTGGTTGGCAACAATCAGGTAAGGTAATGATCAGTGAGCTGTTTCCTGAGAACCAATTTTTTTTTCTATTTTTCTTTATAACTGAATTTTCGATTTTTCAGACTATTTACCTGCTGTAAACAATTAATTTTTGATAAAAAAAAGACTGCCCCATATATCTGAGACAGTCTTTTTTTATTATTCCGACCTGATTCGGGATTTTAGTCTTTCATCAGGTTATATTTTTGTTTTAAGAAACTGGATTGCTTTCTGGAGCTGTTTGTCCTTTGCAGGAGTCTTAATGTTGGCATCTCTTACATCCTGAGGGACTGCGATGTCGGGGTTGAGGCCCTGTCCGTCGATTTTGGTTCCTTTGGGTGTGTAGAAGAGTGCAATGGTAAGCTTCAGAGCAGCGGGCTGGCCTGAGTTTCCGTATATAGGTGTAAGTTCCTGAACTGAGCCTTTGCCGAAGGTTCTTGCACCGATAAGGGTAGCTCTGTTATTGTCTTTAAGTGCGCCGGCTGTAATTTCCGATGCTGATGCCGAAAGTTCGTTGACCATAAGCACCATAGGTATATTTGTGAAAGAACCGCCTGTTGAGCGCATAACTCTCTTGCTGTCAGCTCTGTTTACAACTGAAACAATGGGAGTATTTGAGGTGAGGAATTTGCTGCAGACATCCTGTGCTGCATCAATAAGGCCGCCGGAATTATTTCTTACATCAAGGATAATAGCCTTGGCGCCTTTTGCCTGAAGTTCGGCAAGAGCCTTGCCCATTTCGTCGCCTGTGCTTTCGCCATAAACTCTGAGTTTGATATAACCGATTTTGTCCTTAAGCATATCAGCTTTAACTGAGCTAACATGTATAAAGCGGCGGACGATTGCTACGGTAAAGGGCTTAGCAACGCCTTTTCTCTTGACAGTAAGTTTTACTTTTGTGCCTTCAGGTCCTCTGATGCGGCTTACTGTAAGATCAATAGGTTCGTCTTTTGTTGTTTTTCCATCTACTGCTATGATAATGTCTCCGGGCTGGAGGCCTGCATCATAGGCAGGTGTTCCCTCGATAGGTTCGGATACTGTGAGCCAGTTGAAATTATCGGGGTCTGACATAATGAAAACGCCGATTCCTGAGAAGTTTCCGCCTGACATGCTTTCTTTCATCTTTGAATAATCGTCGGGAAGCATCAGGATTGAATGGGGATCATCAAGGGCTTCCATCATTCCGCGGATACAGGCAAAACGGATGATATTAGGGCTTATTTTTGTTCCATAAACTTTTACGATTGCATCCATCGGGTTGCCTTCGTGCGAAATTTCCGAAAGGGCTGTTGTTGATACATTAGCCTGTTTGAGAAGCTTGCCAACTTCTTTGAAAACACCGTCGATAAGGTCTTTATTGGTGATAGGTCTGACAAATTTCAGAGAGATTGTATAATAGATTCTCTGAAAGAGCTGTTTGTCCGGGTCAAAACCAAGTTTCTTTGTCCCTTTGATGTACGGCTTGTAATCATAGTCATACTTTTTCTTAAGTTCCTTACGGATGTCGTCCTGACTGAATCCGACTTTTGCTGCTGCAAATGCCTGGAGTGTAAACGCCATAACAAATGCCGCCACCATCAGAAGGACCAGTAATTTTCTTCTGGATTTCAACAACGGAAATACCTCCTCATTTCTTTTCAGTAAAACTGTCGAAAATATTTGTAAAATATTTTTGAATTACTTGTTAAAACTTACGCTGAGCGGGGACATATTAAGTCCGTGGAGCACCAGCGCCATGGATTTTGAATCTTCCGGTATTTCAAATACCAGATATCCCATATTAACACCACCGGGACGAAGTACAACCAGCCAGAAATTACTCAACTTATCGAGAGCTTCGAAACTTGAGTTTTTCTGATCCACCAGCGAAAATTTGCCGGTGTAAATCTGAACTTCGTTGGATACATTCTGCTGCTGCAGATATACAATGGCAAACTTGTATCCGGGCTTTGGTTTATAATAATCCTTAATTGAAGCTACTTCTTCAATATTGGTAACTGTAATCTGGAAAACAGAGTTGGTTTCCGACTTGGGAATAAATGCTTCGTTAATTTCCGATCCGGGATCCCCTCCGCTGACCGGCGGTGAATAATCCTCATCAGAACCTTTTGCAGGAGCTTTTGTGGGAGTTTTTACCGGTTTCGGATTTTTATCCGTTACAGGTTTTTTAACCGGCGGAGCAGGTTTTTTGGCGTTTATTTCAGGTTTCTTAGCCATAGCTACCTTTTCGCCGGGAAGCGCGGGCGACAGAGTTACCGTTTTGCCAATGGAAATCTTTACAGTACCTGTCCAGCTCTGAGAGCCGTTTTTAAGAACAACTTTCCTTGTTCCGGGTTCCACTTTGGGGATGTTCAGGGGAGTTTTTCCATAAAAAGCATCGTCAACATAAACTTCAGCACCGGGGGGAGTTGATTTAACAACAAGGGCGCCGGCGGTTGAAGGCATTGCAACTTTTACTGTTGAGGACTTATTTTCACCGATAAAGACTGTTTTTTTGGTAAGTGCATATCCTGACTTTACGAGGGTAAGGGTATAATCCCCTTCGGCAAGGCCTTTTATGGTAATCGGTGTTCTTCCCTTGTATGTTTTTTCTATCCAGACTTTTGCCCCTGCGGGTACTGAGTTTACCACAAGAGATCCGCCTGCGGCGCCTGAAGAGAATTTTTCCACCATCAGACGGGCGTTGTCTTCAAGATCTTTGGGATTGGTTACTTTGAAGATCACTTTTTCGGGAAGTTTGCCCTGAGCCTGAACTATTCCGAGGAAAAGTATATCAGACTGATGGATGCCGAGTTTCTTTTCGCAGTAATTCTTAACTTCAGGCACACTGAAATCGTAGATAAAAATAGGCAGTGTAGATGAATCGTTGCCTGATTGTTTTCTGTACTGAAGCAGGAATTTCTTCAGGTTTTCTTCTTTCTGGGTCATACTTTTATCCGACTTGTCGCCTACCACAAGGATAGCGCGTCTGTCGTCGGCAAAAGCGCTGCCAAAGCAGCTAAAAACTGACAACAGGGAAATAATCAGCACCATTGATGCTTTTAAATAGAATCTGTTATTCAAGTTACCCCTCTTTTCGTGGAAAAGAATAATGCTGCAACTAAACAAATAGTCAAAAAAAACGCAGATTTATTTTTGTCAGAATACCATAAAATCACTCATGAAGCAAGTGGAGGCAAAGGGCTTTCGCCGATTAACAGGTTTTCATAATCCATAGTTTTGAGGTCAATAATGACCGCTGTAGCTTTACCGGTAATCCAGCCGCAGCCTTCACCGGGATTGATAACAAGGGTTTCGTCTTCCAGATAGATTTTCTGTTTATGAGTGTGCCCGAAAATAACAAGATCATACTTGCCGGACTGAGAGTATTCATTGAGGTTGTCCGGTTCATGAAGCATAAGAATTCTTCGTTTGCCAATAATTATTTCTCTGGGTCTGTCGTAGATTCGCCCTATCTTCCTGAACCTTTTTCTTAAAAAGCTGTGATCGCCGTCATTGTTGCCAAAAACAGCAATTACTTCAACCCCCAGTTCCTCCCACACCATACAGGTAAAAGGCGCCACATGGTCTCCGGCATGCAGAAGCAGTTCAATTTTTTTCTCCCTGAATATTTCCACTGCTTTTTTCATCATAAGGATATTATCATGAGTATCGGATATAATGCCAATTTTCATATAATCACTCGCCTTTCGTTTTCTTCTTCTTGCCATTTTGCCTGATTCCTTTTATCTGTTAACATAGTTGTAAAGATTGTAATTCCCGGTATCTGAAACCGGCTTAAGAATAAAGGAAAAGCAGTTCATCGGTGCATTATTTGCCAAATTGTAAAAAAAGTGAATCCGATAACAGTTTTTTAACATTCTGTTGACACTTATTTGAAGGAGAATGAAGGAATAAAGTTTAATAGACAATCATCATATTAAGCGGGATTGGTTAGGAAAACTATGAGAATTGTCGTTCTTGACGGTGAAACAGCAGGACAGGAATTTATAATAAATCAGGATTTTGCAAGTATCGGCAGAGAAGAAGGTGTTGATATCCACCTTCCCAAAGACAGCAGTGTATCCCGCAGGCATGCGGTTATACGGCGGGAATACGGCAAATTCATCCTCGAAGACCTTGGCAGCACCAACGGCACATTTCTTGTTACCAGCGACGACGAGGAAGAAGAAGTAATCCACACCATACTTATAGACAGCTCCATCTTCAGGGTGGGAAAAACAACACTTCAGATTTTCCAGTCAGAAGGCGATTTTGAGATTGAAACCAGCGAGTATGAATCACTTGAAGTAGTCGCCGACTCACCTGACGATTATGCCATCAGATCATCTGTGGATCCTGCGGAAATATACAACACCAACTTCCTGTCTGTGCCCAAAGATGCCAAGGAAGTTGAGGAGTTAAACCACAAAGTCCAGTTGTTCTACGAGCTGAACCAGTCTCTGGGCCGTATTATGGACATGGATCAACTCATTGAAAAAATCATGGACTATATCTTCCAAATGTTCCCCGCCCAGAGGGGATACCTGATGATCCTCAATGACAAAACAAATGAGCTTGAGATTAAGGTTCTCCGGAGAAAAGCCATAAAGGGAAAATCGGATGAAACCGATAAAATAGAAGTATCCAAAACCATTATCAATATGGTCCTCAAGGAGAAAAAGGCAATACTCAGCGATGACGCAAGAATTGACGAGCGTTTTGGAATGCCGGATTCGGTTTTTCTGCATGATATAAGAGCAAGCCTTTATGCACCGCTGATTTCCGAAAGAAGAGCCATTGGCATAATCTGTATCGACAATTATACTTCTTCACATGTTTTTACAGAAAATGATCTCAGATTTTTAACGATTATCGCAAATCAGGCGGCTATCTCCATCGAAAATTCCAGACTGCACCAGCATGTCCGCCGCTTATTCCTCAGTTCCATCAGGGCGCTGGCAAACGCAATCGAAGCACGGGACCAGTACACACGAGGCCATTCTGAAAGAGTAACAGAATATTCCGTTAAAATTGCGGAAAGAATGAAAATTGACAAAACAGAGCTTGAAAAAATCAGATATGCAGCCCTGCTTCATGACATAGGCAAAATCAATATTAAGGAAGGCATTCTCAACAAACCCGGCAAGCTCACTGATGAGGAATTTAAAATCATGAGCCAGCATCCTGTTTACGGAGCAAGAATAATGGAGCCGGTGGAAGAGTTCAGGCAAATGCTTCCTTATATGTACCATCATCACGAAAAATATAATGCCGGAGGTTATCCCGAAGGACTCTCTGGCGAAGATATTCCTCTTGCATCAAGAATTCTTGCTGTGGCAGACTCTTTTGACGCTATGACTTCCAACAGACCATACAGGAAATCACTTAATATCGAACACGCAGTTTCTGAGATAGAAAAGAATGCCGGCACACAGTTTGATCCCAGAGTTGTGGCGGTTTTCAAGGATATTCTCGAAGACGAAATCGAATGGGTAAAAAATGTAATGAAAATGGGAAGCATGGAAGAAGGCGCAGAACCCACCCTTGAGCACGATATGACCTCGTCAGGAAGTGATCTGGGTAAAACTGCTGCCGGAAGTTCAGGCAGGACCAGCTGATGACAAACCACCAGGAAGATATAAAACTTAAAGCAGCAGGCATTCTGGACAAAGCTTCTCAAATAATACCATCGGAAAAGCCCGATGGTTCTGCTTCCCTGCCGACTGCCGGAAAGAAAAAAGCTGCAAAGAAAAAGACTTCTTCCAGGACTAAAAAAACCGGTTCATCAAAAAAAGAAAAAACGAATCGTAAATCAGATCTTGAAAATGAACTCAGAAGCGGAATCGGCAACCTTTATGATCTTTCCGATAAAGCTCATAAAGAAGCTGAAATGATTAAGAAAGAATATCCTGCCGACCATATTTCAGATCGCATTTTTTCGGTGATGTACAGCGAAGCTAAAAACAATATAGCTGAGCTTTATTCAGAGCTTGCAAAGTATCTTGAAACCCGCAAAACCGACGGCCTTGAGATAAGATGGGCGCGGATAGGCGCTGCAAACGAGAGAATAAAAAGCCTTGACATAATGAACCGATTCAGCAATGAGTCTGATGAGAACCTGAGGATACTGAAAAAGAGTGTAACAGAAGTTATGAACGGCTCAGGCAACAACGCGGAGCTTTCAGCTTTAACCGAAGCGCTGAATAAAACAGATGAATATATCAATGATATGAATATTCAGAACAAATCGGAATTCCGAAAAATCAAAAACCCCACCAGTGAAGTGAAGGCGATGAACAAAAGTTTCTCTTCTTCCATCCGCAAATATATGGAAGGTTTGAAGATCATCAGAAAATATTCAAATCCGGCAAACGGCCTTCGACTGTCCGAGGGGCTTTTAATGGTGAAGAAAGCAGAGATGGAAATCACCGAGGCTCTCGGCAATTTCTAATCAGATTTTTCCTTCTACCACATTCACATAGAACTTGGCTGCTTTCATCAAAGCTTCGTTTTTGATTTTATCAGGTGCAAAAATAATACCATAGCAAAATTCAAGCTGTTTATCGAGTCCGGGGTCTGCTTTCACAGCTTCATCTATCTGGGCTTTAATTTCCTGAAGATAAGCTGCTTCTTCCTTGCCAACCGATTTTAAAGCTCTGCCAAGGGTGGTCATAGCTTCTTTTAATTTTTCCTGATCTGGCAAATGAAATACCTCCTTTAGATATAAACAGTATGTTTAATTTAAGTAAAACTTCAGAATCTCCTGCTTCCGGGGGGTCTTATCATTCTTACCTCACCCTGAAGCCCTCTTGCATCGGCAGGACTAATGATATTTTTATCAAGAAGTTCGCCGACTGAATGTTCCATTGTGCACATACCAAGATCTCGTCCTGTCTGAATGATAGACGGTATCTGGTTCATTTTGCCTTCTCTTATGAGAGCGGCAAGGCCTGTTGTTGTTATAAGCACCTCAGCGGCTAATGCTCTGCCCTGTCTGTCAATTCTGGGAATAAGCCTCTGGGCGATAACGCCGATAAGTGATTCCGATACTGAAATGCGAATCTGATCGTGCTCTTCCTGGGGGAACATATCAACAAGCCTCTCTACAGCGCTGGCGCAGTTGAGAGTTTGCATGGCTGCGATAACAAGATGTCCTGTTTCCGAGATTTTCAGAACCTGCCTGACATCCTCACAATCCCAGAGTTCGCTTATCATAATTACATCAGGGTCTTCCCTGAGAACAGACCATAAAGCTTCGGAATAAGAATTGACATTGTTTCCAACTTCCCGCTGGGAGATAAGCCCCAAATCGCTTTTATAGACATATTCGATAGGGTTTTCCATGGTGATTATGCGTTTTTTCCGGGTTTTGTTAACCTCATTAATCATTGCGGCAAGAGTGGTTGTTTTGCCATGTCCGGTGGGACCGACAACAAGGAGAAGGCCCTTTTTAAAGCGGAGAAGGTTCAGAACAACTCTTGGAAGCCCAAGCTGCTCGAGTTTGGGAACTTCCAGGGGAATATAACGAAAAACCGCACCGATTCCTTTGTGATGGGAAAAAATGTTTACCCTGAAACGGGCTTTCTTTCCATAATCAAAGGAGAAATCAATATCGCCTTCTTCAAAGAACACAACCCTCTGTTCTTCGTTAAGAATCGGCAGAAGAAGTTCATCGGCCATTTCAGGATCGAGGTCGGGAAGTTCAAGAGGGACTACTTCCCCATTGAGTCTGAGAGCAGGTGTGCTTCCCACTGAGATGTGCAGATCGGAAGCTTTTTCCCTTATCATGGTTTCAAGAAGCTGCTCGATAGTAAAACTTGCCCTGACTGCAATATGAGAGAGAGCAATTTTATCTGTCTGGGGTTCCCTATCTTCCTTTCTGACTTCTCTTACATCCGGACCGGGAGAAGTTTCCGCACTTTTTCTTCTTTCAAACAACTCAGTTTCTTCACCAGTCAGAAGTTCCACTCCGGAATCGGGTTCATCCGGTTCCACCGCAGCCGGTTTAGGCTGGGGCTGTGGTTTTTGCTGAGGTTGAGGTTGAGGCTGCGGAGGTTTTGCCGGCCTTTGAGGCTGCTGCTGTGGCTGTTGTGCCTGAGGTTGTTGCTGCGGCTGTGGCGGCGGAGCCATTCTCTGAACCGGTGCTTTCGGAACCCTTCCTTCTTCAGGTGCTGCCTGTCTCGGTACAGATGAAGGTTCACCTGTCAAAGCGCTCAGGAAGGAACGAAAATCTATATCATCTTTTTTGGTTTTATCCGGATCTGGTCTCATTTACTATCTCCTGTGCTGCCTTAAAACTGATTCCAGTTTTTTCTTATCGATGGAATTTTCAAAAGCTTCAATAGCTGTAATCTTTCCTTCGTTAAACAGTTTCATAAGGAAATCATCCATAGAAACCATTCCGAATTGTTTTCCTGTCTGAATAACAGTAGGAATCTGATGAACTTTTGATTCACGAATCAGATTGGCAATGGAAAGGTTGTTCACCATAATTTCCACAGCAGGAACCCGCCCCATTTCATCTGATCTGGGAATTAGCTGCTGGGCAATAATCGCCCTCAGACAGTCCGCAAGCATCATTCGAACGGATGTGCGTCTTGAAGGAGGATAGAATTCAACAATCCTTTCAACTGCCTTAGGTGCGCTGGCAGTATGCATGGTAGAAAAAACCAGATGTCCCATGCTTGCTGCTGTAAGCATGTTTTCAACCGAGTTAAGATCCCTTGTTTCACCCATAATAATAACATCAGTGTCTTCGCGCATAGCTGCCCTGACGGCTCTTTCAAAGCTCAGGACATGCATATTGACCTGCCGCTGATGAATAATGGACAATTTGTTTCTATGCACAAATTCGATAGGATCTTCCAGAGTTATTATGTGCCTTGCCTGAGTGGTGTTGATTATATCAACCAGCGCCGCAATGGTAGTTGATTTTCCGCATCCTGTGGGTCCTGTAACAAGAATCAGACCGTCCAGAAACAGTGCAAGATCTTCAAGCTGACTGGGCAGATTCAGTTCCCTCAGAGAAGGAATTTCTCTGGGAATAACTCTGAAAACCCCGTCCAGGCCGCTTTTCTGGAAGAAGAAATTACAGCGGTAACGCTGAACATAGCCTGCATAAGGCAGCTCAAGCGCAAAATCAATATTTTTATATTTTTCCAGATCCATCATCTGTTCATCATTTAACAGACTACCAAGGATCTCTACAGTGTCATCGGAAGAGAGCGGATAGTTTTCGAGGGGTACAAGCTCCCCGAAAAGCCGCATCATAGGCGGCGAATTCACACTCATATGGAGGTCTGAGCCTCCTCTTTCGATGACTTCTTTCAGATACTGGACAAGTTTTGACAATGGACTTACCCTCTTAAAAGAATTATGGATTATTTTCGACTATTCACTCATAAATTCCTTGTTGAATATTTTAGTAAGCAGTTAAACAGAAGGATAGAAAAAGGCAACGGCGAAATTTTGTAAAAGGGTTAAAAAAATGTCGGACAGGAGAATAGGCGGATGAATGAGAGTTTGGCAAGACAAATAATATGGTACGGCGGTATGCTTTCCGCCATCATCGGTCTTTTGATCACTATAATCCAGATATCATTGAAGGGTGAAACACCACCTGAAGATTCGGAAGAAAGCAGAAGCCAGAAATCTTTTCTTTCCTCAATTTGGGTTGTAATGATTATTACAGGAATTCTAACAGTTATAGCCAGCGGCTTCTTCCCTGCAAAAACCGGAATCAGGGGAGCTTATATATCCGGTATCGCAGGTTTCTTCATACCTGTTTTTCTTGTATCAATGGATTGTCTTGCTCTGAAGAAAAAAAGGGAAAAAGATGTATCATCCCTCATAATGCTGTCATCTGTCCCCCTTGGCGGCATAGGAATGAGCCTTCTGTTTATGGCATTTGTTATTTCGTTTTACGGCATCCGGGCAGAAAATCTCTGGATCGCTTTCATTGCCGGCGGCGGATTTGGTCTTTTTCTCATCAGGCTTGCCGCAGATCTGGTCCAGTTTGGCAGATACCAGACATCTTCAGCAAAAATCGAATCGATAATGTATATGGTTTTTGCAGTTATTACAGCAACGATGATGTCAGTATGGCATATGCAGAAAACAGTAAGCATTGAAGTGTTTATGCCGGTAATCCTCCTGGTAAGTATTTTTCTTGTTACCCTGATAACTTCCGCATTATTCGGATACAAAAAAAATCAGGATATAATGAAAATTCTCCCTGCACAGTTGGCACTTTATATTATACTTTATCTCGGATTTGTAGTTTTTATAATAAACAAACTCGTTCTTGATGTAGGATACAGCTACCCTATCATCTGCGGCGTTATTACATCAGTGATTCTGATAATAATGGTGCACAACTCATCCCAGTCCATTAAGGGAGTGGATCTTGCCACAGGAGCTTTTGCAGTGCTTCTGCTGATTTCAGGACTCTGGTTTTCATACAAATGGTGCAACGGTTACGGCATCACCCTTTATGCCCTGGGCCTGATGTCGGTTGCAGGCATACTTGTTCCCCATAAAACATTCGAAACCCTTATGATTAAGCTGGGCAACAAAACGGAGCCTGAAAAAGCCGAGGGAAAACTCCTTCAGCCTGAAGAACGGGATTTACTTTTAAACGGCATGGCTTCCAATGGAAATACCAATACCAAAGACAAAGATACAGGGGATTATAAAAATGTTTATGATGTACCTGTTGATAAAAAACTCACCTGGCCCGGGCTTTTCATCAAAGTTATTAACTTTGCAGGTCTTTTTGCAATAATCAGCGGCATTTTTCAGGTGTTTCTCTATTCATCAGTCGGTGCAGACAATATTGTTGATCTGGGAATGGGTGATGTAACAATAGCTCTGTTATTCGGACTGTTTCTGCCCATAGTATTCGAAGGTTTCAATCTTAACGGTCCCAATCTTTTCTATATGGATAAAAAAGAGGGAATGCCCGGAGTGCTCTGGAGATTTATCGCAATCGGAGCCATTATAAAAGTTATGGTTTTCACTATGGGAGTAATATTCAGGGTTGAGGGCATTGCAGGATTCATTCTCGGTCTTTCTGCGGTTGCTCTGCTGGCGCTTTTCTCATATATTGCCCAGAAACAGGACAAAGGAATGTTCCGGTTTGCTTTTTCTCCTGCGTGGATTACAGTGGCAGCTTCTATGATGTACTGGAAATATCTGATTGAAATGGCGGACAAATTCACAAGAGCAAACAAGCAGTCGATTGTAATGGGTGTAATGGTTTTGGTAGCTATTATTTACTGTGTTTCGTACTATGCAAACAGAAAAAGAAAACCGAATCAGGGAGCTTCCTGACCTTCAGCTTCCTGTTTCTTTCTGTTGATAACATCATAAACTTTTTTACCTGAGAGAACGACTACGAAAATCAGGAAAAGGGTGATTACTATAACAGCGCCGCTGGGAAGTTTGGCATAATAGGAAGTTATCAACCCTGAAAATGTAGAAAAGATACCTATTATCACAGATAAAATCAGAGCAGGAGTAAACCTTTTTGCAACCAGAAGCGACACTGTGGCAGGTATGATAATCAGTGCGGAAACCAGAATGACTCCCACCACCTGAACCGACATTACTATTACCATTGCCAGAATCACAAGAAGTGAATAGTAGAAAAATTTCACCGGAATGCCGGCTACTTTTGCCATATCTTCATCGAAAATAAAATATTGAATCTGTTTATAAAAATAAACGATAAATGCAACAACCAGGACGCTGAGTATTAAAAGCCCTATTACATCGCTTCTGGAAACCGCAAGGATATTTCCAAAAAGGTATCCATAGACTTCGCTTGTATATTCTTTTCTGAGTTTCAGCAGAATCACACCGAGAGCCATTGATGTGGTAAGGAATAAACCGATACTCGAATCTTCCGACAATTTGCCTTTTTTACTGGTAAAACCGATTAAAACCGCAAGAATTATACAAAAGATATTGGCTGTAAGCAGAAGGTTAAGATTAAAGAGAAGGGCGAATGCAATTCCGCCAAAAGCTGCGTGTGCAATCCCCTCCCCTATAAACGCCATTCTTCTCAGAACAACGAAAAGGGAGAGCATCGAACATAACATTCCCACAAGAAGCCCTGCTATAAGGGCGTTTTGCATAAACTGGTATTTAAAAATGGTCAGCATTGTTTTTCTCCGGTGTGGTGAATATGAAAGTCGAGATCATGGAAAGCTTCATACGCACAGGAGAAGGTTCTTGTAAGATGTTCCCGCTGAAGTTTTTCCGGGTTATCGTGAAAGTGAAGAGTTCTGTTTAAACAGGCAACTTTATCTGAACAGATGGAAACGGCATGAAAATCGTGGCTTACAAGAACCACTGTCAGCTTCAAATCTTCCTTGATTTCCATAAGAAGATCAATAAACTGTCTGATACCTGTCTGATCGATACCAACAAGAGGTTCGTCAAGCATAAGAACCGCAGGTTTTCCCACAAGCGCCCTCGCAATAAAAGTTCTCTGAAGCTGGCCTCCTGAGATAGCTCCCACAGGTCTGTTTTTTATCTTTTCCAGACCGGTTTTTTTGATGAGCCAGTGGATATAATCTCTTTCTTCACTGCTTACCCCCCGGAATCCGGTTAAACCAAACAAACCCATTTCCACAGCATCGGTAACAGTGGCAGGAAATCTGATATTTACATCGGGCCTCTGGGGTACATATCCGATACAGGTATGATGGCTTCTGTTTTTCCTGCCGTATGTGCAAACAATGCTGACTTCACCCTGATATCCCTTGATTAAACCCAGCAGAATTTTCAGGAATGTGGTTTTTCCGCCTCCGTTGGGTCCGATGATTCCGAGAACATCACCTTCAGCTACATTAATATTAATATCAGACAGAACAAGTTTTTCCCCGTAAGAAAAGCTTAAATTCTTTACTTTAATAAGATTTGCCTGATTTTCTTCACTCATTTTTCAGTTCTGAAAGCCTCAACCAGAGAGTTAAGGTTTTCCTCCATATTCTTTATGTATGTATCTCTTTTTATATCACTTAAAGATCCCATAGGGTCAACATTTACTACTTTTCCATCGATTTCTTTTGCAATCGACTCAGAAGCTTTGGAAGAGAACTGAGGTTCGGCAAATACAACCTTTACATTATGTTTTTTCAGAATTTCGATGCTCTTGATAATATGCTGAGGATCCGGCTCTTTGCCCGGATCTGCTGCGATTACCGCAACCTGCTTCATACCGTATCTTTTTGCGGTGTAACCGAGGAATGAATGAAAAGAAATGAATTCCTTTTTTGAAAACTGATCCAGTGTTTCTTTATACTGCTTGTCGAGTGCATCAAGTTTTTTGATATAAGCGTCACAGTTTGCTGTAAACTTATCTTTCAGTTCCGGTTTAGCTGCTATGAGAGCATCTCTTGCATTTTCAGCCATTTTTTTCATATTTGCCGGATCCATCCAGATATGAGGATCTTCGCTGCCGTGTTCATGTTTGTGTTCATCGGCATGTTCTTCGCCTGATTCGCCCATGCTTGCTTCTTCCATCAGGGGTATGGTCTGTATTCCCGCTGAAAGTGCAATAATTTTTCCATCATATTTATCGCCAGAGGCTTTTGCCAGCTTTTCAAGCCAGGTGTCGAGGCCAAGGCCTACAACAAACATCAGGTCGGCATTTTCGATAGCAGCGGCATCTTCAGCCGAAGGTTCAAAAGTATGGGGGCTTCCTCCGGGAGGAAGAAGATTGCGAACTTCCACAGAATCGCCGCCTACATTTTCGGCAATATCATACATAGGAAGAATGCTTGTGACTATTCTGAATTTACCTGATTTTTCCGGATTTCCCGGTTTATCTGAATTCTGCTTTTCAGTGCTGTTGCCTGTGGCAGTTTTATCCGATTGGGTCTTTGTGCACGAAAATGGAATTACGATTGCTAAAACGATTAAAGCTATAAATAAAATATCTCTCTTTTTCAAGGGGGTTACCTCCACCAAATATTGGAATGATTATATCATAACCATGCAATAGATTGTAAACACCTTTTTACATTAGTAACCAATGTAACCATTTTTTTTTATGAAAATTCCCGGAAATGATTCATGTTAAAGGTTTTAAAGAAACAGAAAACGAATAAGTTTAAATCAGCAAGCAGGAGGAAAACTTATCATGGCAATGCAGTCAGCACCGACTGAAGCAAAAATCGCTAATGGAAATGGTAATGGGCAGAATTTTACATTTGCGCTTACCATTCTCACCTCATTATTCTTTCTCTGGGGCTTCATCACTTGTCTCAACGACATATTGATTCCCCATCTTAAAGCATTGTTTTCACTTACTTACACACAGGCAATGCTTATTCAGTTTTGCTTTTTCACAGCTTATTTTGTAGTATCGCTTCCGGCAGGTATTATCATCGAAAAAACCGGTTACAAAAAAGGTATTGTAATCGGTCTGATTACTGCAGGTCTGGGATGCCTCACATTCTACCCCGCAGCAGCGCTGGCTTCATACCCGGTTTTTCTGGTGGGCCTTTTCATTCTGGCTTCGGGTATTACGCTTCTTCAGGTAGCTGCAAACCCTTATGTAACAATTCTTGGTAAACCTGAAACCGCTTCGAGCAGACTAAACCTTACACAGGCTTTTAACTCTCTTGGAACCACAATCGCACCTATTTTCGGTTCATATTTTATTCTTTCAGCAGCGGTGAAAACTACGGAAGAACTGAAGAAACTGAATGGACAGGAGCTTACCGCATACAAACTGGCTCAGGCAGCTTCCGTACAGGTACCATATCTCGGAATTACTGCCGCATTATTCATTATTGCTGCAATATTTGCAATTATTAAACTCCCCGAAATCGAAGCTCCTTCATCAGAGCACGGAAAAAAAGAGGAGAAAAAGGGAAAAAGCTCATCAAACCACAATGCCTGGAGCTATCTCCATCTTATTCTCGGTGCCGTAGGTATATTTGTTTATGTAGGCGCAGAAGTTTCCATAGGAAGCTTCCTTGTAAACTACCTGGGCCAGCCTTATATTGCCAACCTCACACCGGAAATCGCAGGTAAAATGGTAGCATTTTACTGGGGCGGCGCAATGGTGGGAAGATTTATCGGTTCAGCCATCCAGATGAAAGTGGATCCCGGCAAATATCTGGGTATCAACGCTATAATAGCGGCAATTCTCGTTCTTACATCAATGCTCACATTCGGAAAAATTGCAATGTGGACAATTCTTGCAATAGGTCTTTTCAACTCAATTATGTTCCCCACAATTTTCTCACTTTCAATCAAAGACCTTGGCAAACATACAGGGCAGGGTTCCGGAATCCTCTGTATGGCAATCGTCGGCGGAGCACTTATCCCCTTTGTTCAGGGAATGCTTGCAGACAAAATCGGTATTCACCATGCCTTTATCCTCCCGATTTTCTGCTATCTCTTTATAGCATACTTCGGATTTGCGGGCCACAAGCCTAAGCTGCTTAAAGGTGAATAAATCAGGCAGGTAAAAAAATTATTTTCAGACAAAAAGGCTGTTCTTCAGGGAGCAGTCTTTTTTGATTTTTGTATTTGTAATCTTCCTCAAAACATGTTATTTTAACAGAGCAATAATATCCCTGAACTGTTGAGGAAGAAATTTTGAGTATTACCTGCATTTCACCCGCTATGAAAATTCTGAACGAAACTTTTGGTTACAGAAATTTTCGAAGCCACCAGAGAGAAGTAATTGATCATGTTGTAAATGGCGGGGATGCTTTTGTTTTAATGCCCACAGGCGGGGGTAAATCCCTCTGTTATCAGATACCTTCCATAATAAGGGATGGTGTGGGAATTGTCGTATCCCCCCTTATCGCACTGATGCAGGATCAGGTTCGGGCTATGCAGCAGGTTGGGGTTAAAGCAGCTTTCCTCAATTCAACCCTGAACCTTGAAGAAGTTTATGATGTGGAACACCAGATGCAGGATGGTGAACTTGATCTTGTCTATATCGCTCCTGAAAGACTGCTGAACGAACGCACATTATGGCTTTTAAACAGATGTAAAATCGCCCTTTTCGCTATTGATGAAGCACACTGCGTATCACAATGGGGACATGATTTCCGGGAAGAATACCTTAAACTTTCAGTTCTCCACGAACAGTTTCCAGATATACCAAGGATTGCTCTTACTGCAACAGCAGATGGACCTACCAGAAGAGAAATCATAGAAAAGCTTAATCTGGAAAATGCCGGTATTTTTTCAACCGGCTTTGACAGGCCCAATATCAGCTATAGAATTGTACCCAAAAAAAATCCGAAGGAACAGCTTTTAAGATTTCTTGAAACCGAACACCCCTCAGACTCGGGTATTGTTTACTGTATGTCCAGAAAAAAAACCGAGGAAACAGCTTTATGGCTGGCTCAGAGAGGTAGAACCGCCCTACCCTATCACGCCGGGATGGATGCCACCGACAGGCAGAAAAATCAGGACCGTTTTCTGCGGGAAGAGAATATCATTATCGTTGCCACAATTGCATTTGGAATGGGAATCGACAAACCTGATGTAAGATTTGTCGCTCATCTGGATCTTCCAAAAAGTATAGAAGCATATTATCAGGAAACAGGCAGAGCAGGCAGAGACGGCGAGCCTGCAGATGCTTTTATGACCTATGGTCTGGCGGATGTTATTCTTCTCAGACAGCTTCAGGAAAAATCGGAAGCTGATGAGAAACATAAAAAGGTGGAAAGGCGCAAACTCGACGCACTCCTTGGTTTGTGCGAGACAACATCATGCAGGCGAAAAGCTATGCTTTCGTACTTTGGTGAGGAATATCCGGATTCATGCGGAAATTGCGACACCTGCCTTGTTCCACCTGAAGATATGGATGGAACACTTGCTGCCAGAAAAGCGCTTTTTGCAGTTTATATGACAAACCAGAAATTCGGAACAGGCCATCTTATAAGTATTCTCACAGGAAAAATGACGGATCGGATTCTTCAGTTCGGACACAACAAGATAAAAGCTTTCGGTGGCGGAACAGAATTTAAACCCGATGAATGGGGATCCATCTTCAGACAGCTTGTAGCTATGGGTTATCTTTCCGTTGATATGGAACACGGTTCGATAAAACTGACGACAACCAGCAAAGATATTATAAAGGGAGACGCACAAGTACGGCTCCGTAAGGATCCAATTCCTGATAAAAAAGCCGGAAGCAGCAGAAAAGGAAGAAGAGAGTCGGAAGAAGCATACCTCAGCCCATCAGAGAAAAATCTTTTCAATCATCTCAAACAAGTCAGGCTTGCCCTTGCCAAAGAAGCAGAACTGCCCGCATTTATGGTATTCAGCGACAGCTCGCTCAGAGAAATGGCGGTTACCCGCCCTAAAAACGAAGTTGAATTTTCTGCAATAAGCGGAGTTGGAAAGAATAAACTCCAGAGGTATGGTGATGATTTTATCTCAGCTATTCTGAAATTCATTGCAGATGAAAAGAGCTGTCTGAAAGAATAAGGCAAGTAAGTTTATTTAATACTGAAATACAAGGTATTATCTAACCTGTGAATTATGGGAACTATTAACAAACAGGTTTCTGAAGCGAAATGTAGAATTCGATATGATGCAGATATTTCTGAATGGGAATTATCCGGAAATTTACTATTTAAGATAACCTGATTTTTTTTCCATATACAGGTCCCCGGAGTGAATCACTCTATTCGTGAATCGAATATTTCAGAAAAAGACTAATTAACTTCCAAAGCAAATATATAAAATACTTCCCTTTAAGGAGACATTTTCCTAAGTGAAAGAACAACAGAAACAATTCAACCCCTTTTTATTTCTTTTTTATATCAGCTTTTTTCTTCTTTTATCAGGTTGCGGAAAATCAGATTATTCCGTTGCTGACAATGAAATCACAGTGAGCAGCACAGGTTTTAAAACAGAAAAAAGCCAGCAGAAAAAATATATTTATGCTGCGCCGCTTGATAACTTTCAATATGTATCCGAAGAAGATCAAAAAAGGACCTTTGAGTCAGGCCCGGATTTTATCGCACACCAGAGATCAATTACCGCAGAGATGATAACAGAAAAAATGGGAGTAAAAAAAGGTCAGAGCTTTGCAGATATCGGAAGTGGTGATGGTTATTTTGTTTTTCCCATGTCTGAAGCTGTTGGAGCAGAAGGAAAACTATACTCCATAGAAATGAATCAGGCGTGCCTTCTATACCAAATGCAGCTTCAGCGTTCAATGGTGTCTCATTATCCGGGAAGATTCAACAATATAATATTCAGGCTTGATTCTGTTAATAATCTGCTGATGCCTGAAAATTCTTTGGATCACGCAATCCTGGTGGGAGTTCATAACTACTTTTTTGCAGATCCGGATTTGATAAACAATCTGGCATCGAAAAACAGGAATTTTGATATGAAAACCATTGAAATCAGTGCAGTTTATACTCAGCAGAAAGAATTAACAGCTTCTATCAAATATGCAATGAAACCCGGAGCGAAACTTGGACTGATAGAACCTTTCATAAATGAGACTGGTTCGGCCGCAAAACCCAGGAACCCAAAAGTTGCCCATGTTACTCTGGTAAAAGATCAGGTAATTACCCTGATGACAAAACATTTTGGGTTTAAATTTTCCGACTATGTAAAGACAGATGACTATGAATTCTATATTTTTGAAAACCAGAAATAATTATGGTATAAAACCATAGAGGTGAATAATGAATACATCGGCAAACAGCAACATATCTCAACCGGATAAAAAACTCTCAGCAGTATGCGGACTCTTCTGCCCTGCCTGTTTTGCATATATCGGAACTCATGAAGATCGTTCACTGCTTGAGGAGCGGGCAAAAAAGCTCGATATTCCTGTGGAAGAACTCGAGTGCGACGGCTGCCGGAGCGACAGGCGCACATTTTTTTGCAGAATTATGTGTAAAATGGTACCCTGCGCAAAAGAAAAAGGTGTGGAATTCTGCGGTTCCTGTCCGGATTATCCCTGTGAGGAGATACGGAATTTTCAGAAAGCTATGCCAAACAGAATTGAGTTGTGGCAATCTCATCAACGGATCAAAGAAGCAGGTTTTGAAACC
Source organism: Bacillota bacterium (assembly GCA_021287065.1). Classification (GTDB taxonomy): domain Bacteria; phylum Vulcanimicrobiota; class JAJTBE01; order JAJTBE01; family JAJTBE01; genus JAJTBE01. Next base: position 21,329 of record JAJTBE010000175.1, on the reverse strand, counting down.
TGGTATGAAGAGAAGCTAAAGCATTATGCCTGTCCGGGTTGCGGAGTTATGAACTCAGCAACAGATCTACTCTGCAGAAAATGCGGAAATGATCCCGGAAGTAAATACGCTGAGCTTCATAAAGAAGAAATAATGGTTCATCTGGAAAGGCTTCGGAATGACAATACGCTGGCAGAGATTCTGAAGAAGCACAAAAAGGATCATTCCGGCTAAAACAAAAAGAATTTATCAGACAGAGGCAGAGGCAGATTCACACTCTCCGCAAGTACATCCGGAGTAGTATTTTTCCTCTGTTTTTCTTATTTCCGGGAGGCCCACAAGATTATTAAACTCTTCAAACTCCATAAAATAAGTCATCCTCCCCCAAAATAAATTATTCCATCAAATCACAGTTTTTCTGAATTCTCAGCAGAAATTCCCTTAGCTGAGCTTCTTCCTGCTCTGTGAAACCTTCCATGATTTTTTTCTGTGCAGACTCTACAACAGGCCAGAGTTCGGAGATGGCCCTTTCCCCTTCTTTTGTGAGAATAATATAATCGCCTTCAGTATCCTTATGAAGGTCTATGAATTCCTGAGTAATCATCGGCTCAAGAAATGCATTAAGTTCATCGCCAAAGAGGGCAGTATCTGCAGAAACCTGTTTCAGGCTCATTTTTTCATCACATTTTAGAATCATCATCAGGATTACCTGCATTGATTCCAAGCCTGACGCCTGTTTTATCGGCTTGTTCATAGCGCTGATAATCCGTTTGGAAGTTACATTAATCTCCCTGCCGAGATTTGAACGGATAAGACCTTTTAGCATAGCAAGAACCATCCTGAATTTTAATTCATACAGACTAATACCCGCAGCAACACCCACATTAAGAGATTCAACCTGTCCATACATAGGAATAAGAACAGTCAAATCCGCCAGTTGCATTATTTCATCACAGACGCCGTCAGATTCATTCCCGATTACAAGAGCTACGGGCTTATCCTGAAGATTAACCCTTGAGATAATTCCGGTAGCATGGGGGCTTGTTGCCAATATCTGATAACCTTTTTCCTTCAGCCACCGGATGGTATCCGTTGGAGTTGAAAACCGGCTGATTCGGGATTCGAAAACCTTACCCCTTGATGCGGAAATTATCTTTTTATAGAAGAAATCAGTCTGGGATTCGGTGGAAATCAGATCATTAATTCCAAAAGCTGCAGCAGATCTTATGATTGTGCCGATATTTCCATGATCAACAACATGATCCATCACAATGGCAAAATTATCTTCCCCGGCTTTTTTTTGGGGAATTGCTGCTATTCCGACTTCAGGGATAAGATATGAAGTATCAGTGAGCTTCTTCATTACTCCGTCTGAAACATGAAAACACTGGACGCCGTAAGTCCGGCTGAAGGAAATAATCCGATCATCCGGAGCTTTTCCTGCGAAATATACCCTTAATATTTCAGCTCCGGATTCAATCGCATTAATTATTCCATCCAACCCGTCAATCTGACATCGGGCATGTCTGGTTCTGCCTGCAGCGGAATTCAGCTCTCTGTCAGAGACTATTCTTTCATCTTTTATGGAAGAGATAAATTCAAAAGTCATTCGAACGCTCTATTTTCCTTCAAAAAGTTCATCAAGCCAGTCGAAGACGACCTGAGCCATGAGGGATCTGTTTTCACCGATGCAATGGGACGATGCGCCTTCGCTTGCAGGGGTGATTATCATTTTCTTATGGGGATTGGGAAGAGCGTCCATGCACTCTTTCTGTTGTTTCTGGGTTTCCGCATTTTCATATTCCCCTTCGCCAACAAGATCGAGGAAGGGCATATCAATTTTCGAAGGATCAAAGGAGAAGCCTTTGGTCTTTTCCACCTGTCCTTTGACATCTTTGGGGTTTAAACCCCAGCGCCATGCAACGGCACCGGTAACACTGCTTTTAAATGCAGGCCATTTGTTGATCTGTTCCTGAGTATCCTTGGCAAAAGGCATCTGGGCAAACATCCGGTAGTTATCAACAACAGCGCTGCTAACGACAACCGCTTTAAGCCTTTTTTCAAACATTGCCGCTCTTGGTACGAAATAGCCGCCGTTGCTTATGCCGTAGATAGCGAGTTTTTCCCTGTCAACTTCAGGTTTATCATAAATATAATCAATGACTGCTTTTATGGGTTTTTCCGTATCAGCCATAAAGAACCTGCCTTCAGCAGGCATCATTCCCTGTCCGGGTATATCTACGGTTATGAAATTGTATCCATGTTTGAAAGCCTGGGGAGCAATATAGAAATAGTTATCCTCTGCAAAAGTTTCACCGCCGCCGATCATGACGAGGGTTTTGCATTTTTTGCCGCCGTTATCCGCTTTTCTGTAATATCCGGGGAGCACGGTGTTTTCATAGGGAATTTCAATATATTCAACCGGTGGATTATGGAGTTTGCCGGCTTCTTTCATACAATAGCGGAGTTTCTGGGAAATCGGTTTGAATTTGGGATTGTCGGGCCACATGGAAACAAGGGCTGTTCTGTAATAGTTGGAAGCCCTGAGATATCCGGCTCTTGCACTTTCCTTATGTCCGGCTGCCAGTGATTTTGCAGCTCTGTCTTCAACACGGACTGCCATTTTTTCCCATTCGGTCTGCCAGCTTACGGGATCGCCGTCTTTTATGCTGCCTGCAGTGGCAAAAGCTTCCCCTACTTCGCATCCGCCATTTGATATTGAGCCGAGGATCCATTGAAATGCAAAATCCATTTCCTGATCGTTAAAATGGAATCTCACATATGATCTATGTGCATCAAAGGTGCTTTTCTGTTCGTTTATCTGATCGGCTTTGGTTCCTGCGGCTGTCTGTTTGGTAGTATTAACTTTTACATTTTTTTCAGCACAAAACCCATTGCTTTGCACACCAATCATTTGCGTACAAAACAACATACCTGATATTGCCAACCCTGCGAGCCATTTATTGGTCATGACACATCATTCCTCACTTATTTCATCATAGTTTCAAGCTTTTCGATAATAATTGAATAGCATTTTTCAGCTTCCCTGAAGTTGTATTTTTTAATATACTTCTGGACTTCGCTGATATCAGGCCTGAAGTTCTCGGGCCAGGACATTGCTTCAACCTTATCCATGATCTGGGAGCAATTTTTCGGATTTCTCTTCTTCAGGTGAGGCTCCAGTTCCTGAATTGCTTTCAGAAGAACTTCAGGAGGCTCCACCTCTCCTGAATTGTGACGGGCTGGTTCAGCAGAAGAAGGTGAAAGTATCTCAAGAGCCGCAAATACAGGTTGTAATGCACTATCCAGCTCGGAAAGCAATCCTTCCAAATCGGTAGTAATTTCCTGTCTCAGTGCATTTTCAACCTCTCTGGAAATATTGTAGATTCCAACTGCACCGATGTTTCCCGCCACTCCTTTCAAAGTATGGGCAAGCCGTGTTGCTTTTTCCTTGTCCCCACTCTCACAGGCTTCACTTATCTGCTCAATAATATTCTGATTTTCATCTTTGAAATGGTTGAGCAGTTTACGATAAAGAGTGCGGTTTCCGCCAACCCTTTTCAGCCCTGATTCCGTATCTATTCCGTCAATTCCCGGAAAATCACCGGGCATAATATCCTTAACAGATTCATCCCTGTGAATCTGAATGGCAGGGACAACCCTTTCTCCCGGAGGAATCCATTTTATAAGGGTATCAAACAACTGCCTCGGATCAATAGGCTTTGTAACATGATCATTCATACCGGCTTCAAGTGATTTTTTAAAGTCACCAACCATTGCGTGAGCAGTCATTGCGATAATCGGTACATCTTCATAACCTTCTATCTGCCTCATTCTGCTTGTAGCTTCATATCCGTCCATTACCGGCATCTGAACATCCATTAAAACCGTATCGAATTTTTCCTGACCGGCTTTTTCAAGAGCTTCCTGCCCATGATTTGCAAGAGTAACAATCAATCCGGCAGATACAAGAATTTCCTGAGCTACCTGCTGATTAATTTCATTATCTTCCACAAGAAGAATTCTGGCACCGCGTATATGTGCAAGATTTTCCTCGTCTTCCCTTTTCTTATCAAGCATTTTCAGGCTTCGGCTTATTTCTTTTCCAAAAGCCTGCATAATGGAATCAAAGAGAACTGACTGGTTTACTGGTTTTATCAGGAAGCCGTCAAGATCTGCATGGCGGGCTTCATACATTATCTCTTCCCTGCCGTAGGCTGTGATCATAATAATATATGGCTTCTTTGAAATCCCCGGATGCTGTTTTATGAGTTTTGAAGTTTTAATTCCATCCATTTTCGGAAGCACCATATCCATCAGAACCAATTCCACAGGTTTTTCCTGAGCTGATTCCCGTTCAAGAATTTCCACAGCTTCCTCTCCGGATCCGGCAAGAAGCACATCAAATGACATAGTGGTAAGGGTTTCGTAGAAAATTTCCCTTGCTGTGGGATTATCATCAACAACAAGGATTCTCATACCCCGAAGGTCTGTTGTGGGAATAAGAAGAGGCTTGTTTTCCTGAGTATAGCGGCCAAATCTCGCAGTGAACGTAAAAACGCTTCCCTCGCCCGGTTTGCTTGATACAGTAATCTCGCCGCCCATAAGATTAACCAGTTTTTTGCAGATAGCAAGGCCAAGACCCGTTCCACCGTATTTTCTTGTGGTTGAGGTATCCGCCTGCGCAAATGCACGGAAAAGTCTTGCCTGTTCTTCTTCGCTCATACCGATTCCGGTGTCTCTCACAACGAATTTAATAAAGGCGTTTTCGGGTGTTTCTTCCAGAAGTTCGAGGCAAATGACGACTTCACCGGTATCAGTGAATTTTATCGCATTGTTGGCAAGGTTGATGAGTACCTGCCCCAGCCTCAGAGGGTCTCCTATCAGACAGACAGGCACACCTGCAGGAACTCTCACAAGAAATTCAAGTTTCTTTTCCTGTGCTTTTTGTGTAACAAGGCTTGTTACATTGTTAAGCACATCATCCAGGTGAAACTCAACATTTTCGATGTCCATTTTTCCTGCTTCAACTTTGGAAAAATCAAGAATGTCATTGATGATTCCAAGCAGAGCTTTTGCGGAATTATTGATTTTAACAATATAGTCTGCCTGTTTTGGCGAAAGTTCCGTTTTCAGCGCCAAATGGCTCATACCAATAATGGCATTCATAGGAGTTCTGATTTCATGGCTCATGTTGGCAAGAAAATCGCTTTTCGCCCTTGTTGCAGCTTCAGCTTCTTCCTTAGCTCTGGAAAGCGCCCGGGAATCATATACCTTTTTAATCGACTGTCCCAAAATAGTGGCGAAGGTAAAGAAAGAATTGATTTTCAAATCACTCCAGACAATATCGTCGCTGTTATAAGCAAAACTGATAAAGCCCCAGAATGAATCATCAATAAAAATGGGACCATTTAAAATAGATTTGATCCTACATAATTCCAGAAAGGCTTTTTCTTTTTCCGGGAAATCCACTATATTGCCGTATATACAATGGCGGGAGCTCATTACATCATACCATCTCTGCAAAGTATTGCTGTAAGAAAGATTGGTTGCAGCGGGATTTTCCAGAATTGAGGGAATCGCCCCTGAAGACCATTCATAAGACGGATTGAACATATATCCGTTTTCATCAGAATAATTGTTGATATTAAGAGCTGTAAGATCAGCTTCCGCACTCTTACCTATAATCATTAAAGCTCTTTCAATGGCATTGTCTATTTCAGGATTGGTAATAAGTTCCGTAATTGCTTCTGTCAGCCCTTCAAGGAATTTATCACGGCTGATGACCTGTTCTTCTGTTTCCTTCTGATTGGTAACATCCATTGTAATTCCCGTAATGCGGACCGGCATCCCATCCTGACCTCTTTCAACGATGGCGCCTTTTGACATAAGCCATCTTCCGCTGCCAGTCCGGTATTCTATATGGAACTCAGGTCTGCTGCCTTCTACATACTCCTGATAACAATCCAGAACTTTAATACAGTCATCGGGATGTATGGCGTTCACCCATTCATCAAAAGTTACCTCAAGCTTATCGGAAATTCCATGATGTATTGCCTGTTCAAGATTCCAAACCTGTCTGTTTTCAAGGATGTAGTGATCCCAGGTTCCGAGGGAAGCGCCTGCTACTGCAAAATTAATACGTTCTTCACTTTTTCTCAGGGATGCTTCTGTTTCTTTTTGCTTGGTTATGTCTTCACTTACCGATATAAAATGTGTAATTTCCTTATTACCGCTAAACATGGGAGAAATTGACACTAATTCCCAGAAGATTTCCCCGTTTTTCTTTCTGCTACACAATTCACCATGCCAGTGTCCGCCTGCACTTAAAGTTTCATTCAATTCCCTGTAAACCGAATCTGACATTAACCCCGATTTCAGAAAATCAGGGTTCCTTCCGACCACTTCTTCTGAAGTATATCCTGTTATTTCGATAAATTTGGAGTTTACATATTCGATGATTCCCATTTTATTTGCAATAAATATAGAAGTGGGGCTATGTTCAACAGCATTTGAGAGCTTATTCAGTTTTTCCTGAGCTTTTTTCTGATCTGTCAGGTCAGTAACCATTGCAAAAGATCCGATTTTCTTGCCTTCAGTATCGAATAGAGGCGTCCCCTGAACCAGGCATGGAACACTTCTTCCATCACCATTGATAAAAGCTGTTTCGTATCTGGTGGATTTGCCGGCTTCTCTTGCTTTCAGCTGCCTTGTAAAGATTTAAATGTGTTCTTCACCAACAAAATCAAAAAAGTCTCTCCCGATTATTTCTTCTTTTGATCTTCCGAGGATTCTCATCATTTCAGGATTGATTTGAGTAGTATGCCTGTCATTGTCAAGCATCCAGAATCCTTCCGATGTTGTTTCGAGAATAGACTTGAGCTGGTATTCACTCTGCTGGATGGTTATTTCAGCCTGTTTCATTTCAGTTACATCAAAAAAGACTCCGTTCCATACAACATTGCCTTTGACCGTTTTATGAGGCGTTGACTGGCTTCTGATCCATCGTATGGAACCATCAAGAGAATTGTATCTGAATACAATTTTCATCGGCTGAAGATCAAAGAAAGAATTTTTTATTGCATTCTTTACATATTCTTTATCTTCTTCAACAATTCTGTCGAGGATAACAAATGCATCTTTGAGTATTTCATCCTTACTGAAACCTGTCATAGCCTGCATGCCGTCACTGATATAAGTGTAAACATAGTTGCCCTGATTATCGGCTCTGAGTTGAAAAACGGCTCCGGGGATGTTGTCGGTAATATCCTGAAGTCTGCGTTTTGAGCCTTCAAGAACCATTTGAGCTTCTTTTCTCTGGGCTACCTCGTCCTGTAAAGCTCTGGCATTATCTTCGAGTTCGTTATTCTTTTCCTGAAGTATCCGCATCAGTTCGGTTCTTGAGGGACTTGTAACAATGGTTCTGAGATGATCGTATATTTCATCGTTAAAAATAAGACCTGAATCAGGCAAAAAGCGGATAACCTGTAATCTGGTTTTGCCTGTCATATCTTCTTCATAGCTTGTAAAATCGAAAAAGTTCTGTACACCGGGAACCCTGTTAATCGCTGCTTTGCTTTCAAAAAGAAAACAGAGTGCGAGTCTTGTTTCCAGTGTAACAATACTAACTTCAACAGAAACGGATGAATCATTACGACAACTAAAATGGCAGATTTCAGAGAAAACAGCTTCAAGCCTGGTGGCATGAATCATATTGAAACCGAGTGTTTCAGCAAGTCTTCGGATTTTTCTTCTTGAATCGACAGCACCGTCAAAATATTTAATTGACATTGCTCCGATTTGTGCTATATCATCATTTTTAAAACTAAACATGAAGCATCATCATCCTGTTTTCCAAATTGACTGATCATACGCGAACATATGGATTCAGCAGTTCCTTCCAGCAAACCTGCGTATTCAAATTGATCAAAGTGTGCTTTTATGCCATCTGAATACATCACAAGTATGTCCCCGGGGAATAATTTATGTTCCAGTTCTTTTGGAGTGGGAATCATATATCCGATGATTCCGTCTCTGGGAATCATAGTAAAAGGTCGTGGACCCATAACTTTAACGGCAATGTTACCTATTCCTGAGTATGTTAATCTGCCGGATTTAAGATCGACAAGACAAAGCGCTGCAACTGCCCCTCTTGTTCCTCTCAGCGCTTCATGCAAATCCTGCATTAAGTCCGCCATATTATTAAACTCATCACATCTGCACAAAAAAGCCCGGGCAACTTGTCCGACTTTATATGCTTCTTTGCCATGTCCAAGAACATCCAGAAGTGCAAGAAAAATCTTGTCGTCTTTCATGGTAAAAAAGCCCATATCTCCATTTGCATCCGGCAGATCAACCAAAGGTTGGGAGGCATAAAAACAATCAAAATCCGACATCGTTCCTCCACTTCCGGGCGACTATTCTGGTACCCATGCCCTGTGAAGATTCAATTTCAAATTCATCCATAATTCTTCTCACGCTGGACAATCCAAGGCCAAGGCTTCCACGGGTGGTGGTAAAGTGATCCTGCAGCGCAAGACCGATATCCTGAATACCAGGGCCATTGTCGATTGCTTCAATTACAATTCCTGACTTTTGTTGTGTTTTTATCACAGTCAGGTATATTTCTCCCTTGCCGGCATATCTTATTATATTGGTGGCAAGTTCGGAAACTGCAGTGGATATCAGAACCTGTTCCGTATTGCCAAATCCTGCTACGGCAGCTTTTTTTTTAGCTTCAATAACCGCATGTTCGCAGTCTTCCTGCAAAAATATCGGTATAACATTTTCTTTGCTGCCGTATTTTGATTCCATAACTATATTGCCTGTTCCTTAAATATCTCCAATCAAACTATGATCCTCTTCTGTTTCGTAAGAATCATCATTTGTAAGACAAGTAGCATTCAGGTAACTGAGAGCTTCTTCCATATTAAGGAAAGATAAAAAGCCGGTAATATCCACATCCAGATCCACCAGAGCAGATACGACACCGGGCTGCAAACTGACAAAAACAGTTTCCACTCCGAGTAATCTGGTTGTTTTGGCTATTTCCACCAGATTATCGAATGAATGGGAATCAAGAACTTTGACCCCGCTCATATCGAAGATTATGCCCTTAACAGTGGAAAAACTGATTTTGTTAAGAACATCCTGTTTGACGCGCTCGAGAATATCCTGATACAACTCTCCCTGAAGCATTGTAACCAGACATCCGTAAACCACACTAATTGGTGTTTCCGTAGTCAGAGAAGGTTCGATTTTGTTCATCAGATTCTCCCGGAAGGCTTAATATGCCTGACTTCAAGGTTAATTAAACCAAAGGCGTCAAGCAGAGCATCCTTTAATGTTGCATTTGTTCTTATTCCTGTCATATCGATTCCGAGATGGACAATCGTCTGGGCAACAGCAGGTGAAATACCGGAAATAATGCACTGGCATCCCATCAGCTTTGTCGCTTTTGTAATTTTCATCAGATGATTAGCCACTGCCGTATCAACTGCTGCAACACCCTGAATATCAAGGATAACAACTCTTGAAGAAGTTTCCGTAATCTTGGCAAGAATTGTATCCATCATTTGCTGTGCTCTGACAGAATCAATTATTCCAACCACTGGGAGAACAACAATTCCCTCCCACAATTTTATGGCGGGTGTGGAAATTTCCCTGATGGTTCTTGCCTGTTCCCTGAGGCGTTCTTCATTTTTAACTTTCTGACTTATGTCAAAAAAGTATTCAAGGCCTCCGACAATATTACCATCATTATCTTTAAGGGGTGCAACAAAAAATTCGATAGGAATTTTATGTCCCTTTACATTGAGTTCACTTCTTGCAGTAATGGTCCTGTCTTCCCTGATTGCCTTCGCAAGGCAATACTCACCGGATTCGCAGTCAGGCATTCCCATTTCGTCGTAACATAGCTTACCTTTCATATCAGACAAAGGCTTTCCGAGAAACTTACAGCCTGCAGAATTCATATACAATAATTTCAATTCTTTATCAACAGCAAAAAACGGTGTAGGCACCTGATCCAGAATCTGAGTAGCCAGAATAAAACCGCCGCCACCGGCAAAATTACTATTGCTCATTTCTTTCCTCCTTGTGAAGAAAAAGATACGACAAGAGGAAGTTTTCTGACATCCATATAATGCAGTAAAAAATCCCCATAACTGAAAATTCAATTAAGTGAAAGAATAATCCTCCAACAATAATTTCATTATAAAATTATTCAAAGGAGAATGGGAAATATAAAACGAAAAATACAAAATCAAATGTTCAGGAGTATATTAATGTCCGATGAAACCAAAGGCATGATCCTTCTTGTTGACGACACTGAAACTAATATAGACATACTGATGGAAGCTCTGTCAGATGAATTTGAGATTAGCGTCGCTATGGATGGTGAAACCGCACTTGAAATAGTGGAAGAACTGAATCCGGATCTTATCCTCCTTGATATTATGATGCCCGGCATAGATGGTTATGAAGTCTGCAGAAGACTCAAATCAAACAGAACAACTGCCGATATTCCCATAGTGTTTCTTACGGCAATGACCGAGTCGGAAGACGAGGCAAAGGGCTTGAAGCTCGGAGCAGTCGATTATGTAACAAAACCTTTCAATCCCGAACTTGTAAAAGCAAGAGTAAGAAATCATCTGTCAATGAGACGGACTCAGATTGAGCTTACTGAGCAGAGAGATAAAATTGAAGATGATTATAAGCAGATAAAAGAACTGGAGCACCTCAGGGACGAACTGGTTCACATGATGGTGCACGACATGAGAACTCCGCTTATGGGAATAAGCTCTTATCTTTCTATGATCCTTGCCTTTGATCAGGATAAACTCGAAGATGAGACAAAAGAATATATAATAGAATCACTAAATTCAACAGAAATGCTGAACGGCATGGTTACGGCGTTACTTGATGTAAGCAGGCTGGAATCAGGGCAAATGCCTCTCAACAAGGAAAAATGTAATCTGGTAAACATTGCCGACAGTGCCGTAAAGCGGCTTGGCGGTTTGCTGCAAGGGAGAAATTTCATATTTGACAGCAGAATCAGCATACCTGAGATGGAATGCGACCCTGTTATTATTGAAAGGGTTATTTCAAATATAATAGCCAATGCGGTAAAATTCACACCTTCGAGAGGGATAATAAGGCTGGAGCTTAAAGCAGAAAAAAGATGGAATACCATTATTATTACGGATAACGGTCCCGGGATACCTCCGGAATACCATAACAGGATTTTTGAAAAATTCGGACAGGTTCAGGCACGCAAAGAAAACAAAAAGTTCTCAACAGGGCTGGGCCTTACTTTCTGCAAACTTGCAGTTGATGCACATGGCGGAAGCATACAGGTAACAAGCGAGCCGGGAGAAGGAACCAGTTTTATAATAAGACTCCCGATTTCAGATATTCCTGTTAACACTTCCATCAAAAAACAACAGACAGCAGAAGATTCAACCGGAGCAGAAGCGCAGGAACCGCCGGTAACAGTGCTTATTGTAAATGAGAGCAAAATGGCGACGGAATCGATTAAACGCTATCTTGATGCAAGAGTTGACTGGCGAATTATTGAACTGAACAATCCGGAAAGACTTGCCACCAGATTGAGAAAGATCGTAGCCGATCTTATTATCCTTGATATTGAATCATCAGAAACACCGGCACAAAAAATAGCCGATAGCATAAAAAATCTCGCTCTTTCCCCTGAACCTGCAATTATTATATCATCAGGCAAAATTTCTCCTGAAGAATTTGAAGCGGCGGGAGAGGGAAGCCAGACGGGAAAATATCCGGTTATTCCCAAAGGCTCTACATTAGCTCAATTTTATAAGATAATCTCTGAAATATTAAACTAAAGGAGAAGATATAGATGAAGGTTCGTCCGACAATTCTCATTGCAGATGATACCGAAGTAAATATCGACATCCTCGTAAACACACTTCAGGACGATTACGAACTAAGCGTGGCCCTGGACGGAGAAACAGCCATACAAATAACCGAAGACATTTTACCGGATCTTATTCTTCTCGACATAATGATGCCGGGAATGAACGGATATGAAGTTTACGGTAAATTAAAAGAATCACAGACAACAAGCGGAATCCCTGTAATTTTTATTACAGCTCTTTCAGATGAAGAAAACGAAGCCTATGGTTTAAAAATGGGAGCGGTTGACTATATAACCAAGCCTTTTAATCCGGAGCTTGTTAAGGCAAGAATCAGAAACCACATCGAACTGAAAGGCTACAGAGATGATCTGGAGCATATGGTTTCAAAGAAGGTCAGACAACTATCTCAGGCAAAAGCAGCAATTATAGCAAGCATGGGCATACTCGCCGAGTTCAGGGATCCGGAGACAGGCGCCCACATCCACAGGACTCAAAACTATGTAAAAATTCTCGCAGAAGGTCTGGCACCCAAAAAAACCGACCTGTTTAAACCAGAAGACATTGAACTCCTGTATCAGTCGGTGCCTCTGCACGATATTGGAAAGATTGGAATTCCGGATTATATACTTTTAAAACCTGGAAAACTGACTCATGATGAATTTGAAGAGATAAAAAAGCACACAATTTACGGAAGTCAGGCTATTCAGAGAACGGAGAAATATCTTGGAACCAATACTTTTCTTTATCTTGCCAGAGAAGTTGCGGAATTTCACCATGAAAAATGGGATGGGACCGGTTATCCGCATGGACTCAAAGGTAATGAAATTCCACTGAGTGCAAGAATTATGGCAGTTGCCGATGTTTATGACGCGTTAACAAGCAGAAGACCTTACAAAGATGCAATCCCTCACAGCGAAACGCTCAGAATTATAACTGAAGGGGACGGAAGAACTATGCCGGGTCACTTTGATCCCGATTTATTATCTGTTTTTCTGGAAACAGCCCCGGAATTCGAAAAAATTTCCATACAATTTCAGGACTAAATTCAAATCAAAGCCTTTAAACATAAGGGATAACAGGCCTTATTCCGCCATGTAGTGATTCAGAAGGGTTTTTAACAAATGACACGAATATAAAAGATGGCTTCCGGCTTTTTTGCCGGATTTTTGATTCGGATCCAGGTTCGAGTTCCATAATTAATGGGATCTGGTAAGGGACGACATTTTTGTTTGATCTTCTGACAAATCGAAGGACCTTTTCGTAAGAGAGATTCTCCGATTCGATCAGAGTTTGAGACCTGAAGCTGTTTCCACTACCTGATGCCTGTTTTGTTATGCTATGAAAGAGTTCTTTAATAGCTGCCAGCATTTTGGAGTGAGAACAGGCAGCATAATTTATTATGATAAGCAGCTCTTTCCACCACCTGAATCCGGCAAGACAATCATGAAACGAATTAATCTTTGATTAACAGGCAATTTTTATGTCATTATTCAACCAGTTCAATGAAGTCAATGAAGCAGGCTTCTGGATTCTAACTGCCTTTGTATTATGGATGGTGGTTTTTGCCACGGGATTAATAAACAAAAAACACACCGGATATTTCTTTCCTGCAGTTACCATAACAGGCTGCCTCGCACTTATTGCAGGTATTCTGTTTTCAGGAAAAAGCACTGTGAATATCCTTGTCCCCCTCCCCTTTTTCCTCGGAGAAGCAGGCTTTGATTTCACAATAGATCCTCTGAGTAAATGGTTCCTTGCAATAATCGCCATTACCGGCATTCCCATAACTCTTTTTGCACCGGGTTATCTGCACCATCTCAGAAACAGAACATTCCCCGGGTTTATCTGGGCGGGATTTTCAATGCTTCTTTTGAGTATGTGCGGTGTCGTAATGTCGTCAAACGCCATAGCCTTCATTGTTTTCTGGGAAATGATGGCGCTTTCTTCTTTCTCGCTGGTAGCTTCAGATAACGAACAAAGAGAAACCCGCAGAGCTTCTTTTATATACCTCGGAGCAACAAGAATCGGAACCGGATTTCTGATGGCAGGTTTTCTGTGGGCGCACTCCATAACAGGAAGCTGGAGTTTTTCAGCCTGGGGAATCACAGGAGCTGCGGCAATCGGACCATCGATTCTCATTCTCATAGGCCTCGCAACCAAAGCAGGCTGCTGGCCCTTCCATCTGTGGCTTCCCATAGCCCATCCCGCTGCACCGGCGCCTGTATCCGCCATAATGAGCGGCGTAATGATTAAAACGGCAATTTACACAATCACCCGACTTTTCATTACGGGAAGCCATATAGAATTCAAATGGCTCGGAATTGTTCTTATTGTTTTCGGTGCGATTTCCGCCTTCTGGGGTGTTATATTCGCACTTTTACAGCACGATTTAAAGAGGCTTCTTGCCTACCACAGCGTTGAAAATATCGGAATTATCCTTATGGGCCTCGGCGTTTCCGCAACCGGAGCGGCTAACAACATCCCCCTGCTCACCCAGATGGGTCTGGCTGCGGCATTGTTTCACACTTTAAACCATGCAATATTTAAAAGCCTGCTGTTTTTAGGTGCGGGAGTGATCGATGCCAGAACACATCTCAGGGATATTGAAAAGATGGGCGGTCTTATTCATAAAATGCCCTGGACCGCTGCCGCTTTTACAGCAGGAAGCGCTGCAATATGCGCACTGCCTCCCCTTAATGGTTTTGCGAGTGAATGGATACTTTACCAGAGTTTCTTTAAGCTTGCCCTTAATGGTCCCACAGCAGCAACAAGACTTACCGGAGTGTTCCTTATGGCGGTTCTCGCCTTAATCGGCGCCCTTGCCATTGCCTGTTTCGTAAAAGCTGTAAGCGTGGCTTTCCTTGGACTTCCCAGAACCGACAATGCCCGGCGTGCAAGGGAAGGCACTCCTCAGATGACGGCAGCGCAGGTTTTCCTTGCTGTTCTCTGTGTTGTTTCCGGTCTTGGAGTGCCGGTTTTGCTCAACCCGCTTTCACAGATAACAGCAATGACCGGAACCGGCTCAATGATAGGAAATATCTGGACAATCCCTGTGGGTATTCTTACTATTATACTTTTAACAACAGTGGCAGCTATTGCAATCTGGATGAAAAAGCTTTCAATGAAAAACCCTGTAAAATCATACATAACCTGGGAATGCGGTTTTGGCGATTTGAGCCCTAAAACTCAATATACTGCAACAAGTTTTGCCCAACCAATATCCAGTATTTTCGGAAATATTTACCGGTACGCCCTCGAAGTGACAACTCATGGCAGACAGAGCCGGCATTTTCCTGAAACAGTTGAAGCTGAAACCAGATATGAAGCTTATCTTGAAACAAAATTATACGAACCTTTCCTGAACTGGATAAAGAAATTTTCAGGAATATTGCTGATGAAGCTGCAGGCAGGAAGCATACACCAGTATCTGATTTATATGGCAATAGCACTGATAATTCTGATACGGATAGGGGTGGTAAAATGAAGAACATATTTCCCTTAATTTTCACAGTTGTAAATCTTCTGATAATACCGCTGCTGCTTACAGGAGTCATCAGGAAAGTCAAGGCTCTGATGCAGAACCGTATCGGCGCTCCGGTGCTTCAGCCGTTTTATGATGTGGCGAAGTTTCTTTCAAAATCGGAAACCATAAGTAAGAATACAAGCTGGGTTTTCACAGCAGCGCCCATAATCGGTTTATCGGTTGCATTTCTGGCAGGAGCTTTATTCCCCTGGTCAGGCTCATTTTTGCCGGGTAAGTTTGCTGCAGCATCTAACATTTTTCTGCTAATTTACCTGCTGGCACTGGGAAAATTCTTTTCAATGCTGGCGGCTATGGATACGGGTTCAGCCTTCGGAGGTCTCGGCGCAAGCCGGGAAGCTACAATTTCAATGATGGTGGAACCAATAGTAATAACAGGACTCGGGGCATTATGTCTGAATGCGGGAACCCCCAATCTTCAATCGGCTTTTGCAGGTAATATAAATCCAATAATTGCCGGATTAACCGGTACAGCCCTGATTATTGCTTCTCTTGCGGAATTATCAAGAATTCCTGTTGACGATCCGACAACGCACCTTGAACTGACAATGGTTCATGAAGCAATGATCCTTGAAAACAGCGGCAGAAATCTTGCTTTGATAGAATACACCACAGCTATCCGTTCTTGTATTTTTTACGGATTAACAACTCAGGTTTTTTTCCACATGCTGCCTTTCACGCACTCCATGAATCCAATTCTCCAGTATGCAGCGGGTATAGCCGGAGTTTTGCTTTTTGGCTGTGCAGTGGCTTTCGCCGAGGGTATTCTTGTAAAACTGAAATGGCGCAATGTCCCCAATTTCCTGACATTCGGCACGGTGTTAAGCCTTCTGGCTGCATTAATCGCCGTAACACAGAGGTAAAAATGTTTTTAATATATCGGGGTTTAATAAAATGAACCTTTCACAAATTGATTTTCTTGCTGCCGCAGCAGCAGCAACAGCGGTAATGATGTGCGGAATTACAGGAATACAGACGCAGTTCCGGTTTCTGGCGCTTCAAACCGCTCTGTTTTCGGGAATTTGTCTTCTTGAAGGTTTCAGCAGTCACGGACAGCATATGGCACAGTTCATAATTCTTGCTGCTGTGGTCTTAATAGTAAAAGCTGCGGGGATACCCCTTTTTCTAATGTGGGCAGCCAACAAAATGTCCATCATAAGAGACAAGGGCAACACTGCCAGCCCTCCTGTTACATTGATTATGGCATTCGGAGCTATTGCAGCAGGATACTTTCTTATACCTCAGTTTGCAGTTTATTCGGCGGGCAATCCGGTTTCTGCAGGTATGGCAGTGGCGCTGCTTTTTATCGGCATGATTTTTATGGTTACACGCCGCCTTGCAATTAGTCAGGTTACAGGATTTCTGATTATAGAAAACGGCATTTTTCTGTATGGATTAACTCAGGCAAAAGGAATGCCCCATCTGGTGGAAATGGCTGTGGTTTTTGAGGCATTGATTGCAGTACTGATAGCAGGTCTGGTGATTCTCAGAATCAACCGCAATTTTGAACATATTGATGTTACACAGATGAGGGGGCTTAGACATTGAGCAAACTGGCTTTTCTGTTTTTGATCCCTGTAATTATCTCAATTACAGGTTTGATACCGCAATCTGCACGATGGCTCCCTAAGTTTTCAGCCATTCTTATGATATTTCAGCTTCCTTTGGTTTTTGGAATATGCAGCCCTGTTTTCAGCGGCGTTGAAGTCGGTTCCGGTGATTTTGTCATGGACGGTATCGGAGCGGCATTTACTATAATAACCACAATAATTGCAGCGGCAGCCCTGATTCAGGGTTCTATGACCCTTCCCGCAGAAAGGCTTGCAGATGAGCATAAAATGTCGGATCGGCATTTCTGCCTGTTTTACACTCTAGCAGGCTTATTCATCTGCACAATGTACGCCGTACCACTCACAAAACATCTGGGGTATATGTGGATACTGATAGAAGGAACCACTCTTCTCTCAGCTCCACTCATCGACTATCACAGAAGCAAAAGTTCACTTGAAGCAACATGGAAATATCTGATTCTTTGCAGCGTGGGCATAGCATTTGCATTGTTCGGAACTCTCCTTATATTTGCATCTCAGCATAACACCGGTGCAGCCAATTCACTGGTTATTTCACAGATGCTGGAAAACGCAAAGAATATGGATCCCCGGCTCCTCAGACTGGGTTTTGTATTCTGCCTGCTGGGATACGGAACGAAATCAGGTATCTTCCCCCTCCACAACTGGCTTCCCGATGCACACAGCGAAGCGCCTTCCGCAGTGTCCGCTCTTCTTTCAGGCGCACTGCTCAACTGTGCTCTTGTGGCGGTATGGAGATTATCTCAGCTTGTTACCGCCGCAGGTCAGGGTGAAATTGTCCGTCAGCTTCTGATTCCTGCAGGTGGAATTACAGTAATAGCAGCAAGCCTGATGCTTATTTCACAGCATGATCTCAAAAGAATGCTTGCATATTCAAGTGTTGAACACACAGGGTTACTGACCATAGCTATAGGAATCGGTTCAGGACAGCTTTTTATGCTGCACGCATTCAACCACAGCATTGTTAAAGCAGCGTTATTCCTGATGGCAGGAAATCTTCTTTACACCAACGGAACCAAAACCATCAACAAACTCTCAGGCTTGCTTAAAAGTAAACCTGTGTGGGGAATTCTACTTGCCGCAGCGGCATTTGCCATTGCAGGAAGCCCGCCTTTCGGAACATTTATCAGCGAATGGCTTCTTCTGAAAAATATATTTTCCGCAGGAGAAACATTTGCAGCTCTGTGCGTTCTTATCGGTTTGACAATAACCTTTATCGCAATATCAACCCATACCGGCAGAGTAATCTTCGGAAAAGCACAGGAGCCAAAAAGAAGCGCTCCGGTTCTGAAATGGGCGTTTGTACCGATGATACTTATTATTGTTTCATTTATAGCAGGTATATCCGTAAATCCGTCAGTAATGAACCTGCTTACTTATTTAGCGAAAAGATGAGATAAAATGGAAAACAACAGCGGAATTTTCACAAGAATTCAGGAAACACCAGAAAATCTGAAAACTGTGGCAAAGAAAAAACTGAACCAGCCAGGATGGCGTTTTGGACACATTACGGCGAGAGTAACGGAAGCCGGCAGTTTTGTGGTGGAAACCCTTCTTCTCAATACAAGGGAAGGAAAAGGACTTGTCATTGAATCACTTCTGCCCGAAAACAATCCGGAGTATCCGTCCCTTACTCCCGACATACCCGCAGCCCACAGAGCGGAAAGAGCTTTGGGGGATTTCTTCGGAATAACCGCAAAAGACCATCCCCACTGGCATACCCTGATTCTCAGCAGTGATGCATGGGAGCCGGATCTGACTCCCCTCTCCCCTACCTGCCGGGGCAAGAGAGAACCATTTCTTTTTACAAATGTAACCGGTGAAGGCGTTCATGAAATTCCCGTTGGTCCCATTCATGCCGGTATAATCGAACCGGGACATTTCAGATTCAGTTGCGCCGGGGAAATCATAACCCACATGGACATAAGGCTCGGATACCAGCACAGAGGCGTGGAAAAGAGACTCACAGAGATTAACTGGCAGAACACCCGTTTTACTGCGGAATCAAACAGCAGCGATACTGCAGCCGGAAACGCCCTTGCCCACAGCATAGCCATAGAACAGATAGCAGACATAAATCCACCGGAAAGAGCACAATATCTGAGAACCATCTCACTTGAACTTGAAAGGCTTGCAAACCATATCGGTGATATGGGAGCCTTATCCGGAGATATAGGATTCAGTGCAGGCGCTGCCCTTTTTTCCCAAAACAGAGGCTATGTCCTCGGCATGGCCCAGCTTCTCACGGGAAAGCGTACCCAGAGATATTATATAAAGCCTGGTGGAGTCAGCAGGGATGCGGATTCATCCACATTAAAAAAACTTGCGGAAAACTGTATTATCCTGAAAAAGACAATGAAAGAGCATATTCCCCTCGTCCTTGAAAACTCTGCAGTTATCGAACGGATGGAAAACACCGGGATACTCTCCCAGAGGATGGCAAAAGACTTCGGAATTGTCGGTCCTGCAGGAAGAGCAAGCGGAAGCGGATATGACGCCCGGACGGTTTTTCCCCATGGCGTTTTTCCTGAATATGCCCCTGCACCCGCCTTTTATAAAACCGGAGATGTTCTTTCAAGAGCAAAGGTGAAAGCAGACGAAATCTTCTCCTCAATTGAAATAATCGAAAAAATCATAGCAAATATCCCTGCCGGAGAGTATGAACTAAAAAATCTCCCGTCAAATCTCCGCCCCGAATCATACGGCATAGGAATCACTGAAGCCTGGAGAGGCGAACTTATTCACTGGATAACCACTGATTCAAAAGGCAAAATCAGCAGATACTCAATCAAGGATCCCAGTTTCAACAACTGGACCGGTCTTGGCATAGCGGTAAGAGGAAACCTCGTGGCGGATTTTCCCCTTTGCAACAAGAGCTTTAATCTTTCTTACAGCGGGAGCGATTTATAAAAATGAATTTTCCTCTATTGTCAATTATCAGAAATGGCATAGCCACCCAAAAACAGGCTTTTCCCAACCTCCCCGATGAAGCAGAGGGGCTTCCCGGTTTTTCAAAAACCGATTGTAATCCGGGAGAATGCGGAAAATGCGCCGCTTTATGTCCCGCAAAAGCAATAAGCTGCGATCAGAACGAAGTGAAAATCGACAGAGGTTTATGCATCGGCTGTTCCATTTGCTTTAAAAGCTGCCCGTCGGGAGTGATAATAAACGATCGTTCAACCACAACCGCCGTTTTTAAAAGAGAAGACTTGATCATATCTAACAAAACTCCGGTTATCACACCTGCAAAACCGCTAAAAATGCCATTCAGAAAATCCCTTCATGTCAGGGAAGTCTCCACAGGGGACAATATTACTGATTTTGAAGCGGTTGCAGCATCAAATCCTGTTTTTGACATGGCACGGTACGGAATTCAGGTTACAGCTTCACCCCGCTTCGCAGATGCCCTCCTCGTCACCGGACCCGTAGGCAAAGCGATGCAGGAGCCCCTGAGGAGATGCCGTGAAGCAATGGCAGAACCGGCAATAGTAATAGCCGCCGGAACAAGCGCCATAAGCGGAGGACTGTTTGCAGGCGGATACGCAGAAGCAAACGGAGTGGACAGCATATTACCGGTTTCCTGCTACATCCCCGGCGATCCCCCCCACCCCTGGAGCATAATCTACGGAATCCTCCTGGCTATGGGCAGAATAAGCAAAGCCGATTAAATAATTTCCGGCAAAACCACCGGAGCTTGTTCTGTTATGTATAAAAAAAATTGCTGTTAACCATTTGTAAAGGAAGCAATAACACCATCATAGAAGATGTTTTGTCAAAGACAGTATAAAAATACAAACACAGCCGAAAGGAAGATTTCCGGGATGGGTTGCAGTTTTAAACAGACAGCTTCAGACTGGATAAAACGAAATAAGCTTCTATTTTGTTTTCTATTGCTGGTCTTGACCGCCGGAGGATTCGCTCTGATCCATTATCTGAGCATTTTCAGGATAAAAAATTCACCTGCAAAAACAGGAAACCTGATTCTTATCACCTGCGAACCTATGTCAAATCCACGGTTGACAAATGATTCAGCTAACAAGGGAACAATTTTTAAATTCCGGCTTTTTGATATAAAAAAAGAAAAACAAAGCAGCAACAAGCTGATTTCCGAACATTTACTACCTTTTGAACAAAAAGAACACAGCAGCGTAAAATCCGAATGGAAAAACCTTCTTCACAACGGCGGCAAATGGTTCTTTATCAATAACACAGATAAGGGCTGGATGTATTTTGAGATGTTTTTTGATTCTGTGAATGAACGGATAGTAATTGGCAATGTTAAAAAAATCTATCATTCCTTCGATGAAAACCATATTCTGGCAGTGG